>JAFQHB010000099.1 GCA_017398165.1 Bacillota bacterium | reverse complement strand
GATATATGATGAATTGTATCCCGGCTATGATCTGGGCAAACACGCCGGTTATCCGACACCGGCGCATAAGCAGGCGGTGTGGGCGATCGGCCAGTCACCGATACATCGCAAAAGCTTTGTGCTGAAGCCGCCGAAATCCCGTCCGCAGCAGAAGCAGACGGACGTCAAAGAGCAGGATAATATATGAGCGGGCGCAGTAATGCCATCGGTCGGCTGGGCGAAGATGCGGCAGCCGGGTATCTGGCGGCACGGGGCTATGAGATTTTGCAGCGTAATTTTCGTGCCGGCAGAGGTGAGCTGGATATTATCTGCCGCCGGGACGGCAAGATATATTTTGTCGAAGTAAAGACCAGACAGCAGGGAGCGCCTGTTGCACCAGCTGAGGCAGTAACGGCGGATAAGCGGCGGCGGATATTCGGTGCGGCTACTCTGTGGCTGCAGAAAAACGGCGCAGGCGATGCACCGTGCAGCTTTTTGCTGCTGACGGTACAAAACAGCCATAGCGGCGCTGTGAGCATTGATATGGTGGAGGATTTCCTGCTGTGGTGAGCCCCCGGGGCGCTGAAGGCGGGCAGATGAAAAAATCAGCCCCGCTTTGGCATTGGGGCTGACTCAGGTAAAAGTCAGGGAAAATCAGTAAAAAAATATCGTCTGAGGGTTAATGCCGACAGACGATATTTTTTGTGCATTTACACTTCGGTCATCCAGAGGCCGTGCAGATTGCAGTATGCATAAACGGCAACGGCTTTGTCATCACCCAGGCAGAAAGTGACGTTCGGTGCATCACCGGGCTTCAGATTCTTGCGCTGACCGCCGTTCTCTGTCTGCACATATACCCATTCGATGTAATGCTCGTCAATCATCGGATGATCCACGCTGCCTACATTTACTGTGAGAATACCGTCTTCAACGGTAACAGCAGGCAGATGCTTCTCGGTACTGGCTTCCTCGGTATTGGGAATCAGGGCTTCCATTTTCTGCCCACAACACATAACAGAAACGCCGGAGTCCTTGATCATACCGATCAGATTGCCGCAGTGACGACATACGTAGAATTTTGTCTTCAATTGTAAAACCTCCCGTTGTTAGTTTATTCTCTAATTGTACTCTCTATGATATGGTATGTCAACGAGTATGTTGACCGCCGTGTATAATTTTTTAGGCTTGTCAATGAGGTGTTCTAATTGGGGTACTCACGAGTATAGTACATCCCAAAAAAAACTATTGGTTTTCTTGCAACATCCCGGAAAGAAAACACCGGGCTGCCTTTGAGTCGAGGGGCTGCATCGTAAAGTTGTTGTGTTGCCGTTGTTCGGCAGTGAGCTTTTTCTTAAAATTGACAAAAGTCACAAGGTCCGAAAAAATCTGCCTGTTGATATTTTGCAGAAATGTGATATAATATTGATAGATATGTGACGCAGTATTCTAGTCGACAGACCGTATTTTGAAGACGGGCCTAAAAATCCGTTACGGGCACATCGATGAAGTTTCTGCTGCTGGCTTCTGACGCCCAGTCGGGGGCTGGTAGTGGGAGTTAAGGTTCTTGGGCGCTCTGCAATGGCATGCGGAAGCCGACCCAATTACCGTGGAGACCCAAGTGCGTGGGGAGATACCTTTGGTCGGGTATGATAACTATGGCTTGGGATTAAACCTGCATTCGGTTAAATGCTGGGTGCAGCGTAGCCTGCCTTGAGTGGCAAGGGTGGATTGCCGTTATGGCTTCACAAGACAGAGCCTGCCTGGTTTGACCAGACCGACAGATACTCTGATGAAACCACTGCTGCAAAAGAGGCTAAAAATGCGGTTATGTCGTTGAGGAAAGCTCCTAGACTGGTAACTGTCAGGGATTAAAGTATGGACTAAGTGGAGATTTGGCGACGAGTGCGGTAACGCTTCGGGGCGGCCCGTAAGAGGAAACCACCACGGTGGCGACACTGTGGTGCGGCCGTTGGGAAATCCTGCCAAACCTAAGCCATAAAGTTTACCTGGCAGGTGTTCACATATTCTTGCATACAAACTTTCTTTTATATACCGGGCGGGCGGGGAGCTTTTGTCTTCCTCGCCTGGGGCTCGGGTTTCTTTGGAGTGAAAATATTTTGGCTAAAAAAGATACAGAATCGAAACCGGCCGGGAAAGTAAATAACAAACAGAACAGCGCTGCCGTTTACACCTTGGTTGTTTTCGTCGGCACTTTTTTTTGTGCTTGTCTGATGACGCTGATATCATCGCTGGTTTTGGAGGAAATGGAATCCTTTATTGTCGGCTTTGTACTGCTGCTGCTGGTGATATTGGTGGGCGTGCTGTTTGATATTGTGGGTACTGCCGTATCGGTATGCGATCAGCGGCATCTGAATGCCAAGGCATCGCGCCGCATACCCGGGGCGAAAAAGGCACTGATGCTGACCAAAAACGCCAGCCGCGTGGCCAATATCTGTAATGACGTGGTGGGCGATATCTGCGGTACTGTCTCCGGCGGTATCGGTACGGCGCTGGCCGCAGTGCTGGTGGCATCCGGCGGTATGGTCGGGCTGATGTGCAGCGTGGGTATATCCGGCTGCATCGCAGCGATGACGGTTGCCGGCAAGGCTCTGGGTAAAAATATGGCGTTGGAGAACGCCGATACTATTATTTTTAATGTCGGCAGGCTGTTGGATCTGCCGGCGGTCATCCGCTATTCGTTGAAAAACCGTGATTAAGACCGGGCGAAATTTGTGATAGGACGGTCAGATATGGTGATCGACGAGGCAGGAGGTGATCCGGTATGGTTATTTTGGAGAAGATAAACGCTCCGGCTGACGTGCATAGCCTGACTGATGCCGAGCTGGAGCTGCTGTGTGCCGAGCTGCGGCAGGAGATATTGCGTGTGGTGAGCACCAACGGCGGCCATTTGGCATCCAATCTGGGCATTGTGGAGCTGACAGTGGCATTGCATCGTTATCTTGATCTGCCGCAGGATGAGATCGTGTGGGATGTGGGGCATCAGTGCTATGCTCACAAGCTGCTCTCCGGCCGGCGGGGGGATTTTGATTCACTGCGCCGTATAGACGGGATCTC
>JAFQHB010000098.1 GCA_017398165.1 Bacillota bacterium | reverse complement strand
CTCCCCTGTTCTTCGCTGTCTTTATTTATTATCTCGCATATATTATCAGATTAAATCCTGAGTTACATTAAAATTTGCATTAAATTCGGCGTTCGGAAATTCTACACTCGCAAAATCTCACGTTCCATTCCCGACATCACCGCAGGCCATAATAATAAACGGCAGTATCACCATAAATCCGCGTTTTATAAAGCTCCCACGCCGGGTCGGTAAAAAGCTCCGGCTCTTTGGATGCTGTCTCCAGCATTACTATAGCCCCCTCATTCAGGAAGCCCTCCGCCAGCAGCCGCGGCTCAATAGCTGCTATCAGGCCACGATTATAGGGCGGGTCCAGCAGCACTACGTCAAAGCCGGCAAGCCGCTCCAAGGTCTGCTCGGTACTGCCGGGGCACACCTTGGCACGCCCGCCCAGCCCGGTAGCCGCCAGATTATCCCGAATGGCCGCCAGTGCCGACCGATCTTTCTCGCAAAAGAAAGCCTGCGCCGCCCCGCGTGAAAGTGCCTCGATACCCAGCGCCCCGCTGCCGCCGAAAGCATCCAGCACCACAGCATCCTCCAGAAAGGGGGCGAGCGTGCTGAATATGGCCTCCCTCACCCGATCGGTGGTCGGTCGGGTTTTGGTGCCCTTGGGCGCTTTGATAGTCTTACCATGTGCTATACCGGCGATGATCCGCACTAAGATGACCTCCCATCAGGCGCTATGCTTCGTTTTATATTGCAGCTTATCAACTCGGCCGCGTATAAACTTAACCAACCTATATTATATCACATCATTATATGGTTTGTAAAACAAAATTCCGCTCCTGATACGCCGGGAACGGAATTTTTCGTATGCTGCGACTTATTATTCTTTTTCCACCTGTTTTTTGGCCTCAAACATAGCGGAACGCTGACACATCGGGCAGACAACAACAGGATTTTCACCGCGTTTGGCCGCCGCGAAGTTTTTATCCATTTTGTTGATCTCCATTTTTTTACCGCACAGAGCACAGCGTATCTCCATACCGCAAACCTCCTCCAACCGCATAATCATAAACGTTCCGCACAGAATAAAACCGAGGTTGATATCCGGCAAACGGCAGAACGATGTTGTACTTTTGAGTAATTCGTGCAAAAAATCGTTGTTCCTGCCGCCCGGTGCAAAATTCCCGCCGGTATCGCTGCAAATAACATTATTTTATATCATTACAACACATTTTATTGATTAAATCAAAAGGAGGAAAAAATGTCCAAAAAAGTTTTTCGCCCCACAGATACACTGACAACCGACTTTCGCGTGCGCCCGGGAGACCTCGATATGGCAACAGAGGCACACAAGCTGCTGCGCGGTCAGGGCGGTGTCGAGATATCCGGGGTCAGCCATACTGAGCAGGAGCACGCCTTCGGCCGTATCGTCACTATCAAAATATTAAATGAAGAAGGCGCACAGCAAATGGGACGTGATCCCGGCAGCTATATCACCATCGAGGCGCACGGCCTGATCAAAGCCGTAGACGACAGTATGATGGATGAATTAAGCCTCACCCTGGCCGATAACCTGCGGCAGCTGCTGCCCCCGGCCGATATCCGCCGCCACCGGCCGGTGCTGCTGGCCGGCCTCGGCAACGCGCAGACGGTAGCCGACGCCATCGGCCCCAAGGTCATCTCCTATATCCAGCCGACAACTCATTTCTTCCGAGATGATCTGGCCGATGAATTACTGCCGGTGGCCGCTTTTGCCCCCGGTGTTGTCGGCAATACCGGCATCGAGACTGCCGACCTCATCAAAGGTGCCGCCGAGGCCATAGATCCCTGCTGCGTCGTCGTGATCGACGCTTTGGCCGCGGGCAGCCTGGGCAATCTGCTCAGCAGCATCCAGCTATGCGATACCGGCATCCGCCCCGGCTCCGGTGTGCAAAATCACCGCCGCGCCATTAACAACGATTACCTCGGCCGCCCGGTCATCGCCATCGGTATCCCCACAGTGGTCAATGCCTCCAGCGTCATCCGGGAGAGCGTCATTAGCAGCCTGCACCGGCTGAACAGCGACCGTACCGATCTGACGGATAGCATCACCGCCGAATTGCTCACACCCTTTGCCGGTAATCTGGTAATCACGCCCAAGGAGGCAGACCAGCTGATCCCACTGTCGGCGTGTATAATCGCCGCCGGGCTGACACGTGCCCTGCATCCCGGCGCCGACAGTGCCACCTACCGCCACTATATGCAGGAAGGCTAAACGACACAAGAAAAATATTACCAGCAATTTTCAAGGATAAGCACGAAAAAACGGTACAATACTATGGATGCTTTTGAGAAACATCAAAAGCCCCGTCAAAACTTACAGGACCGACGCCACCGCGGCCGGCAACTGCAGACAAAACCGCGGCAGCAAATATCGATCCGGCGCGCAACCAGATAATTTTTGACGGCATATGATTCCTACCAAGGAGGTGACAGATATGGAAAACAAAGCAGTTCTCAATCAGTTCAAGACTGAGATCGCTAACGAGCTGGGTATTTCTAACTACGAGCAGATCGACAAAGGTCAGCTGACCTCTCGTCAGAACGGCTATGTCGGCGGCAATATGACCAAGAAGATGGTTGCTTTCGCCGAGCAGGCTATCGCTCAGGGTCAGACAGCTGCTATCAACAGTGCCGCCCAGACCCAGCAGATGCGCTAAGCATATAACCCAGGCAATATGAGCGCAGCGGCACAGCGCCCTGCATCATCACTTGCCGCGATCATTATAAGATTTATAAAGAGAACAGCCGTTTATATATTATAGGCGGCTGTTCTCTATTTTGGTGCAGCATCGGACGGGCTATTTCGCCATCATCAGCCATACACCCAGCACCAGCACGGCGATACCGGCTACCTGCCACATTGATATCGGCGTTTTCTCCAGCCCGAAAAGCCCCAGCCAATCGATAATCGCCGCCGTCGTCACCTGGCCCGCAATAATAGCCGTAGTCGCCGGGGCAGCACCTAGGCGCGGTATGGATACCATCACACCGTAAATGATCGCCACGTTGATGAGACCACTGAGATACCCATACCACGGCAGCCCCGGCAAAGCCGACCAGTCACCCTCGCCGATACCGATAACGAAAAGCAGTACAAAGATTATCCCCAGCCCCACCGCGTGCATCAGGAAATTACTCTCCAGCATACCTATCAGCTTGCCTACCTGCCCGTTGATGCTCCCCTGCACCGCCATCAGCATCCCCGCCAGACACGGCAGCACCCAAATCAACCAATTCATGCAGCCAACACCACTTTCAATACTTTTTACTGTTTATTACCAGTATGTATCGGCAGCACCCGGATTATGCGGCATCAACGCCAAAAGAAATATCTCACACGCCTAATATCAACACGGCCGCACCAAAACCCGCCCCCGGCAAGCACCGCAAAAAAACAAAAGCCCCCATCAGGAGGCTTTCGCATTACAATG
>JAFQHB010000097.1 GCA_017398165.1 Bacillota bacterium | reverse complement strand
GAGGTTGATGCGTTGGGTCATACCGAGGTAGTGGATGCAGCGGTAGCTGCTACCTGTACCGAAGCTGGTAAGACCGAGGGCAAGCACTGCTCTGTATGTGATGAAGTTTTGGTGGCACAGACAGAGGTTGCTGCTCTGGGTCATACCGAGGTAGTGGATGCGGCGGTAGCTGCTACCTGTACCGAAGCTGGTAAGACCGAGGGCAAGCACTGTTCTGTATGTGATGAAGTTTTGGTGGCGCAGACAGAGGTTGATGCGTTGGGTCATACCGAGGTAGTGGATGCAGCGGTAGCTGCTACCTGTACAGAAGCTGGTAAGACCGAGGGCAAGCACTGTTCTGTATGTGATGAAGTGATCGTAGCGCAGACAGAGGTTGCTGCGTTGGGTCATACCGAGGTAGTGGATGCAGCGGTAGCTGCTACCTGTACAGAAGCTGGTAAGACTGAGGGCAAGCACTGTTCTGTATGTAATGAAGTTTTGGTGGCTCAGACAGAGGTTGCTGCGTTGGGTCATACCGAGGTAGTGGATGCGGCGGTAGAGCCTACTTGTACTGAAACAGGTCTGACCGAGGGTAAGCACTGTTCTGTATGTAATGAAGTGATCGTAGCACAGGAAGTGGTTGATGCTCTGGGTCATACCGAAATAACAGTCGAAAGACAGGAGCCCACCTGTACCGAGCCCGGCCACGAAGCCGGCGTGAAGTGCGAAGTCTGTGGCAATGTTTTGAGCGGTATGACAGAGATCACCGCGCCGGGACACGACCTGAAGCAGTATGAGGCCAAAGCACCTACCTGTGCTGAGGTTGGCTGGGATGCCTATGAAGAATGTCAGCGGGAAGGCTGCGATTATACCACCTATAATGAGCTGCCTACGGCTGATCACGATTGGGTCAAATATGATGCCAAAGCTCCTACCTATACGGAAGACGGTTATGATGCGCATAAGGTCTGCACTGTTTGCGGTACTTCCGAGCCGGAAAACTATGAAATTTACCCGGCGCTGGGTGTGCCGACCGTCGATGATTATGATGAGTTTGTTTTCAATCTGCAGCTGCTGGAACAACTGGCAGAGGCATATGTGCAAGAGAATCCCGGTAAAGATCCGGTAGCTCTGGTTATCAAGTACATCCGTACCGGTGTTGACCGTTATAATTCCGGTTCCTGGGGTATTATGGCGGGCTATGAGGATACTGATTTTGCGAACTTCGTAAGAAGAATGGAGAATCAGATCAATGCGGGCGGCGGTTATGATTTTGATGGAAACGGCGAGAACGAACTGATGGCCGTTACCGCGATGAAGAACATTGTGGACTTCACGCTGCCCAATGGAGATACGGTAGATTTCGGCCATATGTTCGGTACTATGGATATTACCTATCATAATACCGGCAGTCAGAATCACGCTGACGTCGGCGGTTGGGCAGGCGATCTGGTTGACTTGATGACGGCGGCTGACAGAGCATATACCAGTTCGGCTGACAGCTCGGTGAAACTGGATCCCAATGTCGATTTGGAGACTATGACCCAGCAGATTCGGGATGAAATCTTCCTGAAGACTACCTGCGCGGATGATAAATTTGCGCTGACCGACTGGTATGGCGATATTGACGCGATGTATGTGATGAATTCGCTGTATGCCGAGGATGATTATACCGTCGGTATGATGGCTGATATCATCAGCGGGTATTGCACCGAGAATCTGGATGACGTTGATCGTGCCGAGTACTTCCTGAAGCAGCGTCTGGATAACCCGGGTACGCGCGCACAGGTACGTGCTGCGGTATATGAGGCTTATTGTGATAACAAAACTATCACTACTCTGGAGGCTACCCGTGATTTTGGCAATACCGATGCAAAATATCTGGAGCAGTTGAGAAGAGCCTCCTGCTATGCCTTTGCGGATTATATCTGCCGGCTGGCCGGCGACTGGGTAGAGATCAGTGAGAATCCGTACTACACTGATTTCTCGTCGGAGACTTCTGTGCTGGCGCCCGGTATAACGCAGGAGATTCATAAGGCGACCTCGGCGGATAACAAACAGATGGTTTATTATCTGGCGATTGCCGATCTGACCAATTCTAAGGTAACGGTAAATGCCAACTATAATGAAAATGATCCTTCTGAGTGGAAGATGGCCCGGGTACTGGATCAGGCTAATGCGGCACAGGATAAGTACGGTGATCCCAATAGCGAGCATTATATCCCGAACTATCAGGTAGTGGCTGCGATCAACGCTGATGGCTTTAATATGTCCACCGGCGAGCCCGGCGGTCTGCTGGTGATGGATGGCAAGGAGTGGCATCCTGCGAACAGCAACGGCTTCTTTGGTATTACCAAAGAAGGCAAGCCGGTGATCGGTACTACCAAAGAGTATAACAGCATCTATAAAGGTCAGCTCCGTGATGCGGTTGCTGCTTTTGGTACTACGCTGGTGAAGGACGGTAAAATCTCGATCACGGCTTCTTCGGATTATTATACCAACCGTGCATCCAGAACGGCCGTAGGTATTACCAAGACCGGCAAGGTGGTATTTACGGTATTGGATGGCCGGCAGGAGCCGGTATCCTGCGGCGGCAGTATGGAAGAGATCGCTCAGATTATGCTGGAGGCAGGCTGCGAGATCGCTATCAACCTGGATGGCGGCGGTTCTACTACCTTTGTATCCAAGCCGGAGGGCAGCGATGCGCTGCAGGTGACCAGCAAGCCTTCGGATGGCTACGCACGTTCGGTCAGCTCGACCCTGATTATGGTATCCACTGCTCCGTCCTCGACGGCATTTGATCATGCGATACTGAACAGTGATTATGATTATGCCACTATCGGTACTGCTGTAACTATGACCCCGGTGGGCGTCAGTGCCACCGGTAATGTGGCGGAGCTGCCGGAGGGCTATACCTGGGCGGTATTCAATGATAAATGGGGCACTGTAACGCAGGATGGCATATTTACCGGCCTGCGTACCGGCGATGTTGAAGTAATGCTGATGCTGGATGATAAGGTTATCGGCAGCAAGACGATCAATATCGTTACCCCGGCCAGCGTATACTTCACCAGAAGTACTATCGACGCCGTATATGGCCAGACTATTACCCTGCCGGTAGCGGCGCTTTATGAAGGCAAACCGGTAGCTATCAGCGAGGATGATGTTACCCTGACGGCGGCTGTGAATGCCGGTACTATCAGTGGCTTTAAGTTTACTGCGGCTGAGGAAAGCAATATCAGAAACTTCAAGATCACTGCGGCACTGAAAGCAGATGCTGATGTAAACGGCAGCATCACCGTAAACCTGTACAAACAGGGCGAGAACACTTTTGATTTTGAGAAGGCGACCGCTGGTGACCGCCAGTTGGCGTGGAGCCGAGAGGTATCCAACTCTACCACTGATGATGCGATGACCTATACCGCAATAGCTCGTGATGGCGATATGGTGACTTCTTATATCTTCGCTATGGATATGACACAGATCCCGATCCCGACCAATCTGGAGGATCTGGTCTATATGCTGCCGGGGGCAGATGCGGCAAACGCTTCGGCGTGGAATTTCCTGCTGCAGTTGGCAGAGCGCGTCAGCGTATTGACAGAGGTTACCCCGGTAATTGACTTTGATGATCGCTTTGAGGTAGATTACAGCGAGCTGAAGATTCTGAATGAATACTTCAAACTGCAGGAGAACGGTGTTACCTTTGATGAAAGCACCAATACCCTGACTATGACGCTCAACTGGGTGGATCAGACCAAGGCTATCGATGCGGCAACAGCCAATCCGCTGTGTCTGGTGAGCGGTATCAAGCTGACGCCCAAGGATGCCGCTTTTGTGAATGACCGCTTCACGGCTGTAAACAGTGGTGAGATTGGCTACAAGATCTACCTGCGTGCCAATGCCCTGTATTCGTTCTCTCAGAAGCCTGAGAATCAGCAGAAGTACGGTCTGAAGCCCTTTACCAACCGCTACACTGATGCCAACGGTGAGACTAAGGATGAATCCGGCGGCTATATGCAGAATGTTTACAAGAACTTTGAGGATACCTATACCCTGTCTTATGCTGAGAAGCAGGGCTGGGTACGCGAGAGCGGCGGCTATGCTTACTATAAGGATGGCACCAAACTGACCGGCGTGAAGCAGGTCGATGGCTATTATTATGACTTTGGTACTAAAGGCATCAATATCGGCCAGACCAAGTATACCGGTATCTTTGCAGAGAACAGCAAGAACTATTGTGCCAAACTGGGTGAGATCGTTTATTCCGACTGGACCCTCATCGACGGTGAAATGTGGCACAGCAACGCCAATGGTGTGGCCCACAAGGCTGAAAAGCGCGGCAGTATGACCTGTACCAGGGGTGGTTATGCCTCCTATGAGTGTGATGCCTGCAACGTGAGCCAGAAGCTCGGTGACTACGTGATGCCTTCCGGCCACGACTGGGATGTCAATCACGTATGTAAGACCTGCGGCTATAAGGGCAAGGATATTGCCAAGGCGACCATAGGCTTTGGTACTATCAGCAAGCCGATCGCTGTGACACCTGTGCCGAAGTATTACTATCAGAGTGGCGGTGTACGCCCCGTTACCTACCTGACCTTTGATGGCAGGAACGCTCTGACCAAATCCAGTGACGCAACACTGAACAGCGATGGTACTATGCGTGATGTTTTCGTATCCTGGACGAATGGTACCGGTATCGGCAAGGCGGTAGTCCACTTTGCCGGTAAGGGTAATTACTATGGCACGGCGACTCTCGATTACATCATCGTGCCCTGTGATGTGACTACGCTGAAGACCTCGGCAGTAAGTGCCGAAGCTGTGACCCTGACCTGGACGGCACCTGCCGGCGCCAGGACCTATACCATCTATAAAGATGTAGACGGTAAGTATGAGGCTATAGCCGAGAATGTCTCCGGCACCAGCTACACTGTCACCGGTCTGGAAGCAGGTGTGAAGTACAAGTTTGCAGTCAAGGGCAGTGCGCCCTCGACTGATGGTGAAAACGTACAGTATTACTCCGCAAAATACTCCAACACTGTGACCGTGCTGGACGGTAAGGCTACCGTACAGAGCAGTACCAGCGGTGGTGGTGCGATCTCCGGCGGTGGTGGCGGTGCAGCCGGTGGTGGCGGCGCAGCCGTACCCGAGGGTGCTACCGCAAGCAGCGTGACTTCTATGATCGATAAGCTGGGTAATATTACTCTGGCGGATAAGGAAACTCTGGCAGAGATTCGCGAGGCTTATGATTCGCTGACTACCTCCCAGAGACTGAAAGTAGAGAATTATGAGGCTCTGCTGGCAGCGGAGGAGAAACTGGCCGAGCTGGAGAAAGCACAGCAGACCGATACTGTTACTACCGCAGTCTTTGAGGATGTCAAGGAAGAACATTGGTTCCACAATAACGTGTATGACGCTTATGGCCGTGGCCTGATGAAAGGCACCAGCGATACGGAGTTTGAACCGCAGCAATCTCTGAGCCGTGCAATGCTGGTAACTATCCTGTATCGCCTGGAGAGCGAGCCGGCGATTAGCGGCACCAACGACTTTGGTGACGTGAAAGACGGTCTGTGGTACAGCGATGCTATCACCTGGGCGGCTGCCAATGAGATCGTCAACGGTATGGGCGAAGGCATTTTTGCCCCGAATCAAAACGTCTCGCGTGAGCAGACGGCGGCTATCCTGATGCGTTACAGCCAGTATAAGGGCTATGACGTGACGAATGACGGTGATCTGAGCAGGTATCTGGATGCCCATATGGTATCTGCCTGGGCCGAGGACTATATGGAGTGGGCTAACCATACAGGGCTGATCGCCGGTGATGCCGCCGGCAGGCTGAACCCGCAGGGTAATGCCACCCGTGCCGAGGCTGCAACTATCCTGATCCGTTATATCGATAATATTGCTTCCTGATATGGCCTGTCAGCAGATAGCTGGGTAATAATGGTCGAGTATATGAAGTAAATAATATGCACCCTACAGTGCAGATGCCCGAAGCGCTAATGTTTCGGGGCTGGGCTGTGGGGTGCATTTTTTTCGTTGTGCGCCAGAATGATATGCGTGGGGTTGGAGGGTGATGGGCGACGGGGACTCTCGGGTGTGCTACATCCTTAAAAAACTTATGCAGGCTCGCGTCCGGTTTCCTGTGTGAGAATGGAGGTGATTTTTATTTTGTATGTGTATTACTGCATTGAGGGAACGGAATAATTGACTTAAATTTTGCCCGGCTCCACTTTTGGATTTGACATTGTGTCTCTAAAATGAAACTAACTGAATTTATTCAGCAATCAAATTTATCAGGAATGGAGAATCAAGCATGAAGAAAAGGATTACAAGTCTCCTGCTGGTTTTTGTCATGTTGCTGAGTATGGTCCCCACGGCATATGCCGGGGATCTTGGCTCATCGCAGACAGGGACAATTTCCGGCAAGATCGACGACAGTACTATCTGGTCTTATGTTGATGATGGCAGTGTTGCCGATACCGATTGGAATACTGCTGCTTACAACGACAGTGGCTGGTGCACCGGCGTCGGTCCCTTCGGTTCTGCCGGGACCGTTGGCAAAATTGCATCCGGCACCGTGCTGAATGGCTGCAACGGTACGAACAGCATTCCCACCTATTTGTTCCGTACAGAGTTCACTGTTGATGAAAGCGATCTGGACAGCATCCGGCAGCTTGTGGGTGTTTTGGAGTGTGACGCCGCCACTGTGGTCTACCTCAACGGCACGAAAATCTACGAGTATGGCGAAGTCGGAACTGACGGCTATGCCACTGCCGAACCCGGCGCACAGCACTCTGAGCCCATTGTGATCAGCAATCCGTCCGCCCTGCAGGCAGGTGTGAACACCGTTGCTGTCGAGGTACACAGCAGCGGTGCTGCGGACAAGGATATGTGGTTCCATCTGAATTTGGCTCCTAACGATGGTAAACAGGAGCAGATCGATGAATTTTCTGTCTGGTCCTGGTTTTATGAGCGCACCGCGGAGGGTACTCACACCGATCCTGCCGGTGATCCCGCCGCAGAAGATTATGACCGGCTGAGCTGGACCGAAGCGGATTTCGATGACAGCAGTTGGCGAGTGGGCGTTGGTCCTTTCGGCAGCCAGAGCAAGGCAACCCCTTTTGGCAACGTCACCCCTGCTGAAATCGCAGCAACGCTCCTGCCTGACGTCGACCGTGTCAACAATCCCCCGACGTATTTCCTGCGGACGGATCTGTATCTCTCTGCCGAGACTATGAGAAATCTGGAAGAAATCCAGGCTTCCATCATTTTTGATGATGCAGTGATCGTCTATATTAACGGTGCTGAGGTTTATCGCAGCACCACCGCTAAAAATGTTACAGAGAATATTCAGTACAGCGGCGGTACTGCTAAGGCGATTGTGGACAGCTTCTCTGTCACTGATTTCGCCGACCTGAATCTGCACGTTGGCCGGAACACCGTTGCCATTGAGCTGCATCAGGAATCCGAAGGCAGCAACGACATCTGGCTGGATTTCGAGATGGATACTGTGACCGGTGAGAATTATTCCATTGATGACAGCACAGTCTGGGCTTATCTGGACAACGGTGAGGCTGTTCGGGATGGCTGGAATGCTCCTGCCTATGATGACAGCGACTGGAATGTCGGCGTTGGTCCCTTTGGTTCTGCCGAGACTGTCAACAATGTTGCCGTAGGCACTGTTCTGGATGGCTGCGATGGCGAGAAAAGCATCCCTGCCTATTATTACCGCACACAGTTCATTGTTCGGGAAGGCGAATTGAAAAATATTGAGCAGCTTGTTGGCTCTTTGGAGTATGACGATGCTGCAGCCGTCTACCTGAATGGTGAGAAAATCTGTGAAGTTGGCGAAGCTGAAGACGGCGGCTATGCCAAGGGTGAAACCGGCCGGCAGCAGGCTCAGCCCATTGTGCTGACGGATCTGAGCGCACTGCGGGAAGGTGTGAACACCATCGCTGTAGAGGTACATAACAGCGGCGCTGCGGACAAAGATACCTGGTTCCACCTGAATCTGACTCCTGACGACGGCAAACAGGAGGCTCTGAACGAGCAGACTGTATGGCGTTATCTGGCAGACCGTACCGACCCTGCCGGTGATTCTTCCGACGAGGGCTATGACCGTCTCGTCAGGACGGCAGAAGCCTATGACGACAGCAAGTGGCTGCAGGGCGTTGGTCCCTTTGGTTGTCAGGGTGGCGGCGCCGCCTATCAGAATGTAACACCTCCTGAAGTTGCAGGTACCAAGCTGCCGGGTGTTGATGCAAAAGATAATTATGAATCTTATTTCTTCCGCACCGACCTCTATATTGCAGAGGAAGATCTGGCAAACATCGGTTCCTTTAATGGTAATATCTCCTTTGATGACGGCGTGATCGTCTACATCAATGGCGTCCCGGTTTATGAGGGATATACCAGCAGCAAAGCGGACAAAATTACGCAGAATATTCAGTATACCGGTGCCGGCGGCAATCCTACTCCCACCGAGTTCCGGGTTACTGATATCAGCAGCCTGAACCTCCACGCCGGGAATAACACCGTGGCGGTGGAACTGCATCAGGATAGAATAGGCGGCGGCGATATCTGGCTGGATCTGCAGCTGGAACCCTCTGCGGAGAGAGTCGAGCAGCTGACCAATATCATTATGAATATGGGTGCAGATGAGACTCAGATGAACTTCACCTGGTATACACCCTCTGCTGCGGCCGGTAATCTGCTGCTGGCCAAATACGACAAACTGGTTGACGGTGAGATGCCTGCTGATGCCGCTGCTTTGGCTGCCAAGTCTGCCAGGGCATCTGACGGTAAGTATGTCAACAATGTCACTGCAATCAATCTGGAAAAGGGCACCAGGTACGCCTATCAGGTAGTCAGCGGCGCACATAAATCCGATGTTTACAGCTTCACCACGCCCGATGGTGACGGCAGCTTTGATTTCGCTTTTGTTGCCGATATCCAGATCGTCGGTGAGGACAACGCCAACTGGACCACCAGTTTGAACAAAATCGTTGAGCAGTTCGACCCTGCGTTCCTGCTCAGTGCCGGTGATCAGGTCAATGTCGCCAGCAGCGAAGAAGAGTATGACGCCCTGCTCGACCTTGAGCAGCTTCGCAGCCTGCCCTTTGCCCCTGTGATCGGCAATCACGATAACAAGAAGCAGTATAAGGAGCATTACGAGTCTGCCAACGAATCTGCCATATACGGAGTGACCGACGGTGGCGGCGATGCGTATTTCGTGTATGACAACGTCCTCTTTATGATCCTGAACTCCAACGACAAGTCCGCCGAAGAGCACAAGTTGTTTATGGAGCAGGCTATCGCAGAAACTAAGGCTGCCGGTGTGGACATCAAGTGGAAAGTGGCTGCGTTGCACCATTCCTTCTATTCGAAAGTCAGCAGCGGTGAGTTTGACCGTCTGGATCTGCGTACCACCTTTATGCCGGTATTTGCAGAACTGGACATCGATGTGGTATTCTCCGGTCATGACCATGTGTACGCCCGCAGCTATCTGCTCGACGGTGTGGATCACATTGAAGAAAACCTGAATTATACCTACGATGAAAACAACATTCCCGTTTCTGTCACTGACCCGCAGGGCATCCTGTATGTAGCAGGCAGCTCTCCCGGCTATCGTCAGAATGCTATGAGTTCGACTGCACACCCCTGTGTAGCAGTGCAGGGAATGCGAAAGACCCCCAGTATTTCCAAGGTCCAGGTCACCGATGATTCCTTTACCGTCACCACCTATTATGTGGACACTATGGAGATCCTGGATACCTTTACCATCAACAAGACTGAGCAAAATGTCGTGCCGGATCAGACTGATGTCAGCCTGATGGTCGGTGCGGACGAGACTCAAATGAACGTTACCTGGTACAGTGATGCCGCAGGCACCGGCATAGTCAAGCTGGCAAAGCAGGCTGAGCTGGTAAATGGCGCTATGCCCGAAAACGCCAGAACTTTCACTGCCACCGGGAACGAAAGCCAGAAGCTCAATTATTACAGCTATCAGACCACGATGGACAATCTGGAGCCCAATACCACCTATGCTTACCAGCTGGTCAACACCGGTGTCGAGTCTGATATCTACACCTTTACTACTGATGGCAGCAACGAATTCTCCTTTGTCTTCGTTGGCGACCCGCAGATCGGTGCCAGCGGCGGCAGTTCTGCCGACGCCGTTGCCAACGATACGAAATCCTGGCACAAAACGCTGGATATTGTAGAAGATAACGAGATCTTCTCTGATGCCGCATTTATGCTCTCTGCCGGCGATCAGGTGAACACCGCCAACAGTGAGCACGAATACACCGGTTTCCTGGGGCACGATCTGATGACGCAGCTGCCCCTTGCCCCCGTCATTGGCAACCACGATACAAGATCCAACGCCTATGATCAGCACTTCAATGTACCCAATGAAAGTGCCTACGGTAAAACTGCGGCAGGCGGCGACTACTCCTTTGTGTACAACAATGCCCTGTTCCTGGTAATCAATACCAATAGCGCCTCTGTTGCCGAACATATGGACTTTGTAAAGTCTGCCATCGCAGCTAACCCTGACGTGGACTGGAAAATAGTAACTTTCCACCACTCCGTCTACACCGTAGCCAGCCATTCTACGGAAGAAAGTATTATTGGTTTGCGTAATACCATCGCACCTCTTATGAAGGATTTGGGAATTGATGTAGTGCTGATGGGTCATGACCATGTGTACTGCCGTACTTACATTATGGATGGTCTGAACCCCATCACTGACCCTGCCAGGTATGACAATGCAGAGTTTTCTTCCGTTACCGATCCCGAAGGCCCCCTGTATGTAACCGCCAACTCCGGTTCCGGTTCCAAGCATTATAACATTAAGAGCATGGACTTCCCCTATTCTGCCGTACAGAATCAGGAAAAGGTAGCCAATGTCTCCAAGGTAAGCATTTCTGAGGATCAGTTCAATATCACCACCTATCGTACCACCGATATGAGCGTGGTGGATACCTTCACCATCAATCACAGCGGCGGGACAATCGAGGAACCTGCCAAACTGATTATCAATCAGGTCTATGGCGATGGTGAAAAGGATGAAACTCCGATTGCCAACTCCTTTGTAGAGATCTATAACCTCAATAACGAGCCTGTCAGCCTGGCCGGTTATACCCTGACATACGGCGATCAGACTCTGACTCTGGACGCAAGCAAATCCATCCCTGCCAATGGCTCCTATCTGATCGTAGGCGCTGCGGCAGATACCACGGATGAATTCAAGACTTATGACCTGCCGGCGGCAGATCAGACCTGTGACTTGACTATCGACAATAAGGAATATACTATTGAACTGAAAAACCGCGATACCATCCTTGACAGCGTGACCGCCGGCGACAGCGACGCTACCAAGGTCTCCAAGCAGAAATCTCTGCAGCGTATAGACCATCAGGATACCGATGCCGACAGTGATTTCCGAATCGTCGTATGGGAAAAGGGCGAGATGACTGCTGACGAAAGCAGCCTGGCGCAGTATGCTCCCCACAACAGCAAGGGAGAATACGGCAGTCTGATAACAGATGAGCCTGAAGATACCGTGACCATCAACACCACCTCTGCCACCGGATTGGTGAAATACCTGTCCAGCTACTCAGCCGGCAACACCAATGCCGATGGCGGCGTGGCCGAGATCGTGAAGTTCAACGAAGAAAATGACTGTATGTATCTGGTGAGCGGTCAGACACAGACCCTGGATATCGTCAAGGTCAATGCTGACGGCAGTACCACTCTGGTCAAGCAGGTAGATATCGCTGCCCTGGGTGAGGCCAATGGCTTCTCCGCCGGTGATATCACCAGTGTGGATGTGAATACCGACCGCGATCTGGTGGCCATCGCCGTGCAGAACGCAGACTACACTGCAAACGGTGTCATTGTGACACTGAATTATGACGGCGAGTTCGTTGCCAGGTATGAAGCCGGTGTTCAGCCTGATATGCTTACCTTTGCTCCCAACGGCAATTATATCCTGTCTGCCAACGAGGGTGAACCCAGAGATGGTTATGGCGAAGGCGTGACCGATCCTATGGGCTCCGTCACCGTGGTGGATCTGGCTGCCGGAAACGCTGCTGCCTATACTTTCGAGTCTCTGGACGGCAGCCGTGATGCTCTGATCAATGATGGCGTCCTGCTGAAGACCGAAACCGCCCCCAGCGTAGATCTGGAGCCTGAGTTCATCGTCGTTGCCCCTGACAGCAGGACCGCCTACGTCACCCTGCAGGAGAACAATGCCGTTGCTGCTCTGGACCTGACCAACGGCACCTGGAAGTACGTCAAGGGTCTGGGCTTTAAGGATCATTCCGCCGCAGGTAATGGTCTGGATCTGGATCAGGACGGCAGCATCGATATCCGCAACGAAAACGTCTATGGCGTGTATATGCCTGACGGTATTGATCTGGTCACCATCGGCGGCAAGGACTACCTGATCACCGCCAACGAGGGCGATGCCCGCGAGTGGGGTGACTATGCAAACATTGATTCTGCCAAACTGGTTCTGGCTGACGGCGCAGAGGCCGGCAAGAAGATCGAGTTCCTGGATACCACCAAGACCGATGGCCTGACCGCCGGTAACATTTACATCCTGGGCGGCCGTTCCTTCTCCATCTGGAACGCCGATACTCTGGAGCAGGTTTTTGACAGCGGAGATGACTTTGAGGTTATCACCGCCGCCGAATTCCCCGAATACTTCAACTCCGGTCACGATGAGGCCGGTCTGGACAAGCGCAGCCACAAGAAAGGCGTGGAGCCTGAGTCCGTCACCGTGCTGGAGACTAACGGCAAGGTCTATGCCATCGTCGGTCTGGAGCGTATGGGCGGTATTATGGTCTATGACATCTCCGATCCCGCAAAAGCTACCTATGCTGATTATCTGAACGTCCGCGGTTTCAGCGATACCGTTGATGATCTGGATCGTCTGGGTGATCTCGGCCCCGAGGGTATCTGCACTATCCCTGCGGAAAACAGCCCCACCGGGAATGCTATGATTCTGGTCGCCAACGAAGTTTCCGGTACTGTCACCGTGGCTCAGATCGAGAAAGTCAGCACCGATGACGATACCTCTGATGATTCTTCTGATGATGACGATGATCGCCACAGCAGTTCTTCTTCCGGCCGTACTTCTTATACCATCACCGTTGAGGATACAGCCAATGGTACTATGAAAGTCGATCGGACCCGCGCTGCCTCCGGCACTATTGTGACTCTGACCGTGACCCCGGATACCGGCTGTACTCTGGAAAGCCTGTCCGTTACAACTGTCGGCGGCAAGAAAGTCGAGCTGACCGACAAGGGCAACGGCAAGTACACCTTCAGGATGCCCGGCAGCAAGGTCACTGTAAAGGCTGCTTTCGCGGATGCCAAAGATATGCCGAGCTTCTCGGATGTTTCTGCGGAGGCATACTACTACGATGCAGTACTGTGGGCAGCAGAGAGTGGCATCACCAGTGGTACCACTGCTGACACATTCAGCCCGGATAAGCTCTGCACCCGTGCTCAGATGGCTGCCTTCCTCTGGCGGGCGGCCGGCTCCCCCGATCCGGTGGGCAGCACCAACCCGTTTGCCGATGTTTCGGCAGATGCTTACTATGCCAAGGCTGTCCAGTGGGCTTATGAGCAGGGTATTACCGGCGGCACCAGTGCAGCGGCATTCAGTCCCGATAAGACCTGTACCCGTGCCCAGATGGCAACCTTCCTCTGGCGGGCGGCCGGATCTCCGGCAGCACTGAATCCCACCAACCCGTTTGCCGATGTCCCGGCGGATGCCTACTATGCCAAGGCTATCCAATGGGCCTATGACAATGACATCACCGGCGGTACCAGTGCAACGGCATTCAGCCCTGATAATGGCTGCACCCGCGCCCAGATG
>JAFQHB010000096.1 GCA_017398165.1 Bacillota bacterium | reverse complement strand
GCACCTCGCGGAACAACAGCTTGATGAGCGTACTCTTGCCGGCGCCGCTCTGGCCGGTCAGATACACGAACTCGCCGCTTTCGATCTGCAAGGAAATATCGTTCAGCGCCGGGTTGCCGCCCTCATAAGTCTTATACACATTTGCCATATCGATCATTGCCATTTTCTCATTTCCACCCCACTAATTCTTTTTGCGACACGATCCAGACTATCCCTATACACCAAATCACATTCAACGCAATAAAACACCATCACTCTGCCGCCGCACCAAACGCCGCCAATACCGGGCATCCGACAGCAGGCAATATTACACAATTATTTGTTTTTATTCGACGGCAATTCCTGTTTCCCTGCCGCAAACGCCGTATTTTTACAAATTAACCTGCCAATATCTTTTATCAAATATCTCTCATACAATATCTCTCATACCTTCCCGGCAGTCCAATGTTACCCCACCCCATATCCCCCGGCCGCCGGGCATTTTGCGCCCAAACAAAAAAGTCTGAAAACACTCCTATCAAGCGTTCTCAGACTATGTAGCATAATCCGCTGCCAAATCAGCATATTAAGTAGTAATTATCTCATCCCAATCAGGCAGGTACATCATATGCAAAACTTATTGACCAACCGCAAAAAGCGCACTCTCAAAAGCCTTATCATCGCCATACTGATACCCGAGGCGGTAGGGCTGCTATCCGGGCTTATTTCCGGCAGCGCCTCCCGTGAACAGTATGAGATCTTACTGCAGCCGCCTTTTGCACCGCCGCCCAGCGTTTTCCCCATCATCTGGCCGATTCTTTATCTGCTGATGGGTATAGCATCGTGGCTGGTGTGGCGGCATTGTCCCGACGAGAATCAGCGCGCCCTGCGGCTGTATGCTGTGCAGCTGGCGGTCAATTTCCTCTGGCCGATATTCTTCTTTAATCTGCAAATGCGGCTTTTTGCCTTCTTGTGGCTGTGCCTGCTGGTCGTGCTGATCTTGCTGATGATACGCGCATTCGGCCGCTGCAGCCGCACCGCAGCCCTGCTGATGCTGCCCTATCTGCTGTGGAGCTGCTTTGCGCTCTATCTCAATCTCGGCATCTGGCTGCTGAACGGCTGAGTATCATCCCAAAATATCATCAAGGGTAACGACCCGCAGCCCCATATCGACGGCACGCTCAGTCATCTCACGCAGTGCATAATCCACCGTATCGGCAGCGTGGGTATCGGTATTGATGATAACGCGCGCCCCGGCATCCCGCAACAGCTCCCACAGCCAATAATCGGGATAAGGCCGGTCGCGCCAGCCCTTGCTCATTCCGCCGGTGTTGATCTCAAAAACTACATTATTACAATGCCGCCGCAGCACTGTGGCGGCAATTTCTTTATACTCTGCCGCCTGCTCGTCAAAATAACGGTTGGCGGCATTGAATTTGCATATCAGATCAAAATGCCCTGCTATATCCACACGACGGGTACACAGCATCCGGTCATATTCCGCATAATACGCGCGGATGAATTGCTCCACCCCGCCGCAGGCGGCAATGCTTTCCTCAAATGTCTCCACCGAAGAATCGACCGGGCATACGGTACGGACGCTGCCGTCAGGTGCCTGTACATTATGTACGCTGCCGATCAGATAATCGTATTCACCGGCCGGCGGCAGCTCGCTCATACTGTCCAGCTCCAGCCCCAGATATATCCTCATACGGCCGTGATATTGCCTCTGCAGCTCCCGCACCTCGGCCTTATATGCCGCCAGTGCCGCAGGCTGCATACCAAAGCCGTCCGCCGCACAATAGCTGTGCCCCGAAAAGCCCAGCGAAGCAAAGCCTGCCGCCAGTGCAGCCTCCGCCATAGCCCGCGGCGTGTCTTTGCCGTCACAATACAGGGTATGCGTATGTGCGTTGCCGAGCCTCACTGCATCTTCTCCTGCTTTACCTTGTGATCGATGATATGGCGGCGGCCCAACTCTGTGCTGATCTCCTCCATAGTGATACCGGCATAGACCATCAGCACCATCACGTGATAGCAAAGATCGGCTATCTCATAGACAGTCTCGGCCTTATCCTCTGCCTTGGCGGCGATGATGACCTCGGTGGATTCCTCACCGATTTTTTTCAGGATCTTATCCAGACCCTTTTCAAAAAGATAAGAGGTATAGCTGCCTTGCTGCGGCTGCTCCATACGCCCTTGCAGCAGCTCATACAGCCCCTGATAGCTGAATTTCTGCACTGCCTCATCCACAAACAGCGGGCGGAAGAAGCAGCTTTCCTCGCCGGTGTGGCAGGCAGGGCCTTCCTTATCCACCTGCACCACCAGTGCGTCCTCGTCACAATCGGCGGTGATGCTGACGATGTGCTGGATGTTGCCGCTTTCCTCACCCTTGCGCCACAGCCTGCCGCGGCTGCGTGACCAGAAACAGGTACGCCGCTCGGCAATACTGATAGCCAGACTTTCCTCATTCATATAAGCCAGAGTCAACACCTGACCTGTGCGGTAATCCTGCACGATGGCCGGTATCAGACCGTTTTCATCAAATTTCAGCGCCATATTTCTTCTCCTCACTTTTGGTATATCAAATAATATATCAAAACAGCCTATCAAAAACCTTAAATCCGTACCTCGACACCCTCCGAGCGCAGATACCGCTTGAGATCGGGCAGCAGCACCTGCCTGAAATGAAAGATCGAAGCCGCCAGACCGGCATCAATACCCGGATGGCGGAAAAGCTCGGCAAAATCCTCCATCCTGCCGGCGCCGCCGCTGGCTATGATCGGCACATCGACACGCGCAGCTATGGCATCCAGCATTTCCAGATCAAAACCGCCCTTGACGCCGTCTGTATCAATGCTGTTGACCACCAGCTCGCCGGCACCGCTTTTCACGCCGAATTCCGCCCATTCCAGAGCATCCAGCCCGGTATCCTCGCGGCCACCCTTGGCAAAAATATGGAAGCTGCCGCCCACGCGCTTGACATCCATACTCAGCACCACACACTGATCGCCATAACGCTGTGCCGCCTCGGCTATCAATTCGGGACGGGCTATCGCCCCGCTGTTGACGCTCACCTTGTCGGCGCCGCATTTCAGCACACGGTCAAAATCATCCAGCGTGCGGATACCGCCGCCCACCGTCAGCGGAATGAATATCTCGGCCGCCACACGCCGCAGAATATCGGTAAAAAGCGCCCGCTGCTCATAGCTGGCGGTAATATCATAGAAAACCAGCTCATCAGCCCCGGCTTCATTATAAAAACGCGCCATCTCCACCGGGTCGGCCACATCGTGTATGCCCGCAAAATTCAAGCCCTTTACCACCCGTCCGTCGCGCACGTCCAGGCAGGGTATTATACGTTTGGTCAGCATTTTGCCGCCTCCGCCCCGGCCAGACATTCGGCCAGATCCAGATTGCCGTTGTAAAGTGCCTTGCCGATGATCGCCCCGGCCACACCTGCCGCCGCCAGCGCATCCAGATCGCTTTGGCTGCTGACACCGCCGCTGGCGATAATATCCAGCCCCTCGATAGCCGTCAGCTCACGGTACAGTTCGACATTGGCACCGCCCAGAACGCCGTCTTTATCAATATCCGTCACGATGGCGGTCCTGACGCCGATATCACGGCAAAAACGGCAAAACTCCGCCGTTTCCAGTTCGGTCTCCTCCAGCCAGCCGGATACCGCCACCCTGCCGCCTCTGGCGTCGATACCGACCGCGATCTTATCGCCGTATTTCGCCGCCATCTCCCGCAGAAATTCCGGGTCTTTGGCAGCGACTGTACCCAGTATAACACGGCCGGCACCCAGATCAAGATACTGCCGGATACGCTCCTCGTTGCGGATGCCGCCGCCTACCTCTACAAACATATCAACAGCCGCCAATATCTGCCGCACCGCCTGCTGATTGGCGGTCGTACCGTCCTTGGCGCCGTCCAGATCGACCACGTGCAGATTGCGCGCACCGGCACGCCAAAACTCCGCCGCCACAGCAGCGGGGTCATCACCGTAAACCGTCATCTGGTCATAATCACCCCTGGTCAGGCGGACTACCTTGCCGCCCGACAGATCAATGGCCGGGAAAATCTCCATAAGCCTGCAAACCTCCTTATATCTCGGCAAAAGCCCTGAGCAGTGCCAGACCTGCCGCACCGCTTTTCTCAGGGTGGAATTGCATACCATACACCGAACCGCTGCGTACCACACCGGTTACCGGCAGGCTGTAATCCGATACTGCCAGTGTATTCTCCCAACAGTTTTTGGCATAAAAGCTGTGGACGTAATAAACGTAACCCTCATCGGGGAAATAGCGGAAGATCGGATCGTCACGCAATATCTGCAGACGGTTCCAGCCGATATGCGGCACTTTCAGCGTATCATCCGCCAGATCGGGGCGTAGCGCCTCGACACTGCCGGGGATCAGCCCCAGCCCCTGATGCTCGCCGTATTCATAGCTTTTATCAAACAAAAGCTGCATCCCCAGACAAATGCCCAGCAGCGGCTTGCCTGCCTCGGCAGCGGCGCGTACCACATCAAAAAGACCGGCTTCGCGCAGCTTGCGCGCGGCATCACCGAAGGCACCCACCCCCGGCAATATCAGACGGTCTGCCGCCCGCAGCTGATCGGCATCGGCTGTCACATAATTATCCAGCCCCAGATAAGAGAGCGAGGATGAAAGCGAAAACAGATTGCCTACACCGTAATCAATTATTGCGATCATCGCCTATATTACTCCTTTGGTCGAGGGAATCTTATCAGCCGCCAGCGGATCTATGGCCACCGCCTGCTTCAGCACACGCCCCAGTGCCTTGAAGAGTGCCTCGATAATATGGTGTGTATTGTGCCCGGCGAGCTTGCAGCAATGCAGCGTCAGCCCGCCGCTGCGGACCAGTGCCTGCATAAATTCCTCCGCCAGCTCGGTATCAAAATCACCGACTTTGGGGCTGGCAAGCGGCACATCGTATGCCAGATACGCCCGCCCGCTGATATCCACCGCCACCAGCATCAGCGCCTCATCCATCGGCAGGATGATATTGCCGTAGCGTATGATGCCGCGCTTATCACCGAGAGCCTCGCGCAGTGCCTCACCGAGAGCGATACCGATATCCTCCACCGTGTGGTGGTAATCAACATAAGTATCGCCTTTACACTCGACATTCAGCCCAAAGCCGCTGTGCCCGGCAAAAAGCTCCAGCATATGATCGAGAAAGCCGCAGCCGGTATTGATGCAGCTTTCGCCACCCTCTAATGTCAGGCTCAGCTTTATCTGCGTTTCCCTGGTATTCCTGATGATCTCTGCCTGTCGCACAGCCATCACACTCCCTCCGCCTGCAATATTTCCCGGGTAGCATCCAGCATAGTGAGCATCTCATTATGCGTACCGATGGTGATACGCACGAAATCCCGGATGCGTTCCTCATCAAACCAGCGCACCAGTATGCCGCGCTCTTTCAGCGCCTGATAATAACGCTCGCCCGCCAGCCCTTCTCGCCGCGCCAGCAGGAAATTGGCAGTGCTCGGCAGCACCTCAAAGCCCAGCTCCTGCAGAGCCTGTGCGGTATAGGCACGGTCGGCAATGATTTTGGCACAGCATTCGGCAAAATAATCCCTGTCGCGTATGGCAGCCGCCGCCAGCATACAGCTCAGGCGATTGACATTATAGGGATTAAAGGAAAACTTGATGGTATTGAGATCGGCTATCAGCCCGGGCTGCGCCAACGCCAGACCGACGCGCGCCCCTGCCAGCTGGCGGCTCTTGGAGAAAGTCTGCACCACCAGCAGATTGTCATAGCTGCCGATCAGCGCCGCCGCACTCACACCGCCAAAATCGACATAGGCCTCATCCACGATCACCACGTCATCGGGATGCGCCTGCAATATACGCTCCACCTCAGCCAACGGCAGTTTTTTGCCGGTGATGGCATTGGGGTTGGCTATCACCACATTCTCGCCCGGCTGCAGATAGTCCGATGCACGGATGGAAAACTCATCATCCAGCGGCACGATACGGGTCTTGATATCATAGAGTCCGGCAAACACCTTGTAAAATCCGTAGGTAATATCGGGGAATGCCATCGGCTTGCCCTTGCCGTAGGCCTGAAAAGCAAACGCCAGCACCTCATCCGAGCCGTTACCGACAAAGACATTCTCCACCCCCACGCCGTAAAAATCAGCGATCTCACGGCACAGCTCCCGCGATTCGGGGTCGCTGTAAAGGCGCAGCACAGCGGCATCGGTACTGCTTAGCAGCCGCGCCACCTCCGGCGCCGGGGGATACGGACTTTCATTGGTATTCAGCTTGATATATTGCTGATCCTGCGGCTGCTCGCCCGGTACATAGGGTTTCAGCCCGGCAAAGGCAGCACTCAAAAAGCGGCTCATATCGGCACACTCTCCTTTTATAAGGTTAGATTATTTGTCAAAATCAGCGTCAAAACGGATGGAAACGCTGCGGGCGTGTGCGCCCAGCCCCTCACGCTCGGCAAAATCAACGATACGGTCGGCGACCTTGGCCAGAGCATCCTTGGGATAGTAGATAAAGCTGCTCTTCTTCACGAAATCATCGACCGAAAGCGGGCTGGAAAACCGCGCCGTACCACTGGTGGGCAGAGTATGGTTGGGACCTGCCAGATAATCGCCCAGAGCCTCGGGGACGTTTTTACCGAGGAATATCGAACCGGCATTTTTGATGCTGTCCAGCAGAGCAAAAGGCTCATCCACGCAAACCTCCAAATGCTCCGGTGCGATGATATTGGCGGCAGCCACCGCCTCCTCCATAGTATCGGCAATAATGATCTTGCCGTTGGTATCAATACTGGTGCGGGCGATCTCCTCACGCGGCAGCAGGGGGATCTGACGCTCCAGCTCATCGCTGACCTTTTGTGCCAGCTCGGCACTGGTGGTGATGAGGACGGCTGTTGCCAGCTTGTCGTGCTCAGCCTGGCTCAGCATATCAGCCGCCACATAGGCCGGATTACAGCTGCCGTCGGCCAGCACCAGGATCTCGCTGGGGCCGTCGATCATATCAATATCGACCATACCAACGACACGACGTTTGGCGGTAGCTACAAAGATATTGCCGGGGCCGACGATCTTGTCCACCTTGGGCACACTTTCGGTACCGTAGGCCAGTGCCGCCACAGCCTGCGCGCCACCGACTTTGAATATACGGGTAACACCTGCCACCCTGGCCGCCGCCAGAATAGCGGGAGCGATCTTACCCTCGCTGTTAGGCGGCGTCGTCATCACGATCTCCGACACACCGGCCAGTTTGGCAGGTACGGCATTCATCAGCACGCTGCTGGGATAGCTGGCAGTACCGCCCGGCACATAAAGACCGGCTTTTTCCACTGCGGTATATTTCTGGCCGAGGACAATACCACCCTGCTGGGTAATGACAAAGTTTTTCTGAATCTGCTGCTGATGGAAAGCACTGATGTTATCACGTGCAATCTCCAGAGTCCTGATAAAATCGGCATCCAGCGACTGCATTGCCTCCTCGATCTCCTGCTCCGACACCTCCAGAGAGGTCAGGCGGGCTTTATCGAATTTCTCACAGTAGGCCAACAGAGCGGCATCACCGTCACGGCGCACGTTGGCGATGATCTCGTCAACGATCTCCTCCACCCCACGCTCGGCCATAATATCACGGTTCAGAATATCACTGACAGCTATCTCGTTCAACTTGTATTGTCTGATCATTTATCTACACTTCCCTACATTTTTCTGATTCTGCTTATATCTTTTATTATTTAATATTAAATCTGTTATTTTTTTGAAGAGTACCACGCTCGGGAGTCCCCGTCGACCCACCCTCTACCCTTTCACCCTTACGGGCACAGGCGGGCACTTCCGCCCCTGTCGGGGCTCCTTGCCACCCTTTTATTGAAAGTTT
>JAFQHB010000005.1 GCA_017398165.1 Bacillota bacterium | reverse complement strand
TACGCTGGGCTGCAAGGTAAATCAGGAGGAAAGCGCGGCACTGGTAAACGTCTTTAACGGCCGGGGCTGGCGGCAGGTTCCTTTTGGCGAGGCGGCAGACGTGTGTATCGTGAATACCTGCACGGTGACGCAGATCGCCGAGAAGAAGAGCCGCAATATGCTACGGCGGGCGGCAGCCGTCAATCCGGCGGTATTCGTGGTGGCCACAGGTTGCTACGTACAGATGAAGCCGGGCGAGGCCGGTGATATCGCGGGCGTGGATCTTTTGATCGGGGCCAATGAGAAGCATCGTATTTTTGAGCTGGCATCGACCGGTGCGGCAGAGAAAGAACGGCGTTTTCAAGCTGTCGTCAGCCCGGCACGCGAGATGACCGAATATCACGAGATCGGCTGCTCGGCGGATATGCAGGTGGGCAGCGGCGGACGCACCCGCGCTTTTGTCAAGATCGAGGACGGCTGCAATCAGTTTTGTACCTATTGCATAGTGCCGCACGTGCGCGGGCCGGTACGCAGCCGCCCGCGGCAATCAGTGCTGGATGAAATAGCGGCGCTGGTGGCGGCAGGCTACCGGGAGGTAGTGCTGACCGGCATCCACGTCGGTGCAGATGGCACAGATTGGGATGAGAAGCGTGCCTTTGCCGATCTGGTGGCCGGGGCAGCGGCAGTACCGGGGCTGCAGCGTCTGCGTCTGGGGTCTGTCGAGCCGCATGAGGTCAGCGATGAATTGATCGAGCTGGCAGCGGCAAGCGATGTGATCTGCCCGCATTTCCATATCCCACTGCAGGCGGCGGATGATGAAGTACTGCGGTTGATGGGACGCACTTATGACACTGCTTTCTTCCTGCGGCTGCTGGAGCGGATACGCTGTGTAATGCCGCAGGCAGCCATCACCACCGATATCATAGCAGGCTTCCCCGGCGAGACAGAACAGCATTTTGCCAACGCGCTGGAGCTGGTACGGCAGATGCGGTTTGCCGACGCCCATATCTTCCCGTATTCGCGGCGGCCGGGCACTCCGGCGGCTGATTATCCGGGTCAGGTACGCCGGGTGGACAAGGCCGAGCGGGCGCAGCGTCTGGCGGCAGTGGCAGCCGAAAGCCGCCGGGACTTCCGTAGGGCGCATCTGGGGCGTGAGCTGGTAGTGCTGACCGAGCAGGCGGCGCAGCGTGGTGATATCGCCGGTGTATCGGGATATACTGCGGATTACGTGCCGGTTTTTGTGGCCGGTGATGTGCCGGTGGGTGCTATGGTACGGGTGCAGGCCGAGAGTTTGTTGAGCAATGATGAGGTGCTGGCGCGACCGGTATAAATTTGGGGGTTGGGCACTGCACCGTACCCCTGCCCTGTTCACTTTTCTGCCTTGCGCGCAACGCCGGATGCTGCGCTCTACGGGCTGGCATCTGCGCTGCACGAGCGGGGCGGGCAGAAACTTACTTAGTTATACAAATTTTGGGTTATATAAAATTTGCAGATACAAAATTATTATGAAGGAGTGGCTTATGATGACAGATTGTTTGTTTTGCAAAATCGCTGCGGGGGAGATACCCTCGGCCAAGGTGTATGAGGATGAGGAAATTCTGGCTTTCCGTGACATCAATCCGCAGGCACCGGTGCATATTCTGATCATCCCCAAGAAGCACGTGGCTTCGCTGGCGGAGGTCGGTGAGGAGGATACCGCACTGCTGGGCAAGATTCAGGTTTTGACCAGAAAACTGGCTGAGCAGGAAGGCGTGGCGGTCAGCGGCTTCCGCATCGTCAGCAACAGCGGCCCGGATTCCGGCCAGGAGGTAGGACATTTGCACTATCATCTGATGGGCGGCCGCGATTTGATGGCCTGATTTCGGCTAAATGCCCGTTTCTCTTTGTCACAATGCGTCTAAATATGCAGAATGAGAAATTTTGCACAGGAAAGTGTTGACTAACGGCAAAAAAAATTATATAATTATCAAGTGCAAGTCTGTAAATGGCTTGTGTTGAGTATGAAAGATGGAATGCTGTTAGCAGCATCTGACATAAATATGAGGATATAGTCCTGCAAGTCTTTCAACTGCATTGGTCTGTTGTTGCGAGGGGAGGGAAAGCAGTGAGCGAAATCAAAGTCGGGAAGAATGAGTCCCTTGACAGCGCTTTGCGTAGATTCAAACGTACTTGCCAGCGCTCCGGCGTTATGAGCGAGATCCGCAAACATGAACACTATGAAAAGCCCAGCGTCAGAAGAAAGAAGAAATCCGAGGCCGCAAGAAAACGCAAATGGAGATAGTTTGGCCGAGAGGTTAGCCTCTGGTCTGTGTCTCGCGTCGCAAGACAGCGCGTTCAGGTTCGGTCGACGGAGTTGATTATCCGACTTGGTTAATCTGACTTGTCTGGTATGACTTGTCCGGTTTGGTTGATAAGTCTGAAGATCCTAACAAAAAACGAGCCCCCGGTACTGTACCGAGGGGCTCGTTTTTTTGTGTGCCGAATATAC
>JAFQHB010000095.1 GCA_017398165.1 Bacillota bacterium | reverse complement strand
CTGTGATCCCCCAAACATAAAAACAGGCTCTCCCACATCAGTTCGGGAGAGCCTGTTTTCTATTTTTTATAATATTATAACAGCCGCTATCAGGCGCGCTTACCGCCGGGCAGCGCCGCACCGACGATCTCGTTGATATCGCCGACACCCTCTTTATCCAGCCAGCTGTTCAGCTCATCGATAATACGCAGTCCCGCGGTGGGCTCCACCATAGTAGCCGCACCGATAGCCACAGCATTCGCACCCGCCATCATAAATTGCAGCGCATCCGCGCCGGAACTGATACCGCCCATACCGATGATCGGGATGCTGACAGCCTGCGCCGTCTGATACACCATACGTACCGCGATCGGCCGTATTGCCGGGCCGGAAAGCCCACCCGTAGTATTGCCCAGCAGCGGGCGGCGGCGGCGAATATCTATCTCCATCGCCAGGAAAGTATTTACCATCGAGATGGCATCCGCACCGGCTTCCTCCACCGCCCGGGCGATCACCGTTACATCAGTCACATTCGGGGTCAGCTTCACCACTACCGGCAGCTTGGTGACCTCGCGCACCGCACGCACTACCGCCGCTGCGGTATCCGGCGCAGCGCCGTGCGCCATACCCCCTGCCTTCACATTGGGGCAGGAAATATTGACCTCCAGACCGGCCAGACCAGCCACACCGTCCAGCTTGGCCGCCAGCTCGGCATAATCCTCCGGCGAGTTGCCGGCGATATTGGCCAGCACCGCCAGATCGTGCTGCAATACCCAGGGCAGCTGCTCATTCAGGACGTTCTCGATGCCGGGATTCTGCAGTCCGACGCAATTCAGCACACCGGAGGGTGTCTCGGCGATGCGCGGCGCGTCGTTACCCAGGCGGGGCTGCAAAGTAGTGCCTTTTACCATAATGCCGCCCAGCTTGTCAATCGGGAAAATATCATTCAGCTCACGACCGAAGCCGCAGGTGCCGGATGCCGTAAAGAGCGGGTTCTTCATACTGATACCTGCGAAATTTACCGCCAGATTAGCCATGCCAGACCACCTCCTTGCTGTCAAATACCGGGCCGTCATAGCAGACCCGCTTCTTGGAGAGAGTACCATCGGCAGCCTTGTGATCGATCACACAGCCCACGCAGATGCCAAAGCCGCAGCCCATACGCTCCTCCAGCGATACCTGACAGGGCACACCGTAAGCCTCGCATATCTGGGCCACACCGCGCATCATCGGCATCGGGCCGCAGCAGAATACCTGGTCAAATTTCTCTGCCGCCAGACGCTCGGCCACACCGACACTGGGATAGCCCTGCTTGCCCATAGTACCGTCATCGGTATAGACGTGTACCGGCATACCCAGACGCACCAGTCTGTCCATCGCCAGCAATCTGTCGGCCGTCTGTGCGCCGACCACCACCTCAAAATCCACACCGGCCTCGGCCAACGCATTGGCCAGCGGATACAGCGGCGCGATACCGATACCACCGCCGACGATCATTACTCGCCGGGGCTGCCCCACCACGTCAAAGCCATTACCCAGCGGCGCGATCAACGGCAGCTTGTCGCCTTTTTTCACCTCGGCCAGCAGCTCGGTGCCGTGGCCGTGTACCTCAAACAAAATCGTGATCGTCCCGGCCTCTGTATTAGTGTCATAAATGCCCATCGGGCGCCCCAGGAAAGGCTCGCCCAGCTTATTGGGGCGGATCATCAAAAACTGACCCGGTTTGGCCTTGGCCGCCACCTCCGGCGCCAAAAGCTCCAGTTCGTAGATGCCTTCAGCTACTGCGTAAATATCACGCACCTCGGCCATCAGGCTCCGGATATCCCGTTTGTCATTACACAAGAGTAAATCACCACCAATATTTTTCTCGCCAGCCCACAGGCTGTCCATCTTATTTCCATTATAACACAATAGCGGTAATTATTCCAATATATTTATTTTGTGTAAAACCCAAACAGGTTTTCACCCTGCCCGCGTGTGCAGCGCAGGCACCGGCTATGTGCCAGGATATGTTGGGCTGGTAATTGCTGCGGGGGTGTGGTACAATAGAAAAAACATAGAAAAACGGCGGATCGACAGAGCACGAACCGCATAAAGGCAGGTAAAGTATGCGATTTTTCCTGGAAGAAGCGGCCACGGCCGGTGATATAGTGGAACTCAGCAGCGCCGACAGCAGACATTTGCGGGTGGTGCTGCGCAAAAAGCCGGGTGCGGCGATAACCGTAGTCAGCGCCAATCGGGTGTTTGCGGCTGAGCTGGAGACAGTCGGCGATACCGTAACGGCACGGCTGCTGCATGAGGTAGCAGCCTACGGCGAGGCCGATCTGGAGGTAATACTGCTGCAGGGGCTGGCCAAGGGTGAGCGAATGGAAATAGTGCTGCAAAAAGCGGTGGAGCTGGGTGCGGCACGCATCGTGCCGGTAGCGTGTGAACGCTCGGTAGTGCGGCTGGAGGCCTCCCGCGCCGCTAATAAGCAGCAGCGCTGGCAAAAGATCGCGGATTCGGCAGCCAAGCAGTGCGGACGCATCCGTCTGGCCGAGGTAGCACCGGTACAGAGCCTGCAGCAGGCATTGGCGAGCCTGCCGGAGGGCTGCCGCATCATTATGCCGTGGGAGGAAGCAGACGGTCAGGATACCGGTATGCCGTTCAGTACGGCACTGGCTGAGGATAAGCCGCAGGCAGTAGCTGTCATCATCGGGCCGGAGGGCGGACTGACGCCGGAGGAAGCCGAGCTGGCACGGGCTGCCGGGGCACGGCTGGTGACTCTGGGCAAGCGCATATTGCGGACAGAGACAGCAGCCATCGCGGCACTGAGTATCGTGATGTATGAGTGGGGCGACCTGAACGGCGAGTAAGAGGCCGTGCTGTTTGCCTGCCCGCCGATACACGCAGGGCGACGGTTTTGCGGCAGGCTGATTCAGACG
>JAFQHB010000094.1 GCA_017398165.1 Bacillota bacterium | reverse complement strand
CCGCGTATTGCGCCCGGACGGTCTGCTGCTAAAGGTCATCCCCGGCGAGGATTACCTCTGCCAGGTGCGCCGCAGCCTGGGTATCGCCCCCGGCCACACCAGCGATGCCGCCAATATATTTGATGCCGCTGCTGCTGCCGCCACACAGACCCGCCTGCGCTACACCCTGCCCGTCTCCCCGGCGCAGGCCGCCGATTTCCTGCGGATGTCGCCGCTTTCTTTCGGCCATACCGGCGCTATCCCCACCACCCCCGATTTTACCGAGGTCACCATTGATCTGATCCTCCTCACCGCCCGCTTCGGGGATTGATTTCATACTTATTAGCCAGAACTAAAAAATTTACCGCACATCAGCCTCCCCAGCGGGAGGCTGTTAATTTTAGCCCCATACTCTTGACATCGCCCGGACAGAGTGCTATCATAAACATATGAATACTTGTGCATATGTTCATAAAATATTCCCCGCGAGGTCACAAACCAATGGCCACTCACGATAGAGACAATCATAAACATAACGATAGTCATAATCATAATCACGAGCACCAGCATACAGACGCACATCACCATCACACCGCGGTCTGCACCTGCAGCCACGATGATGCCAATGCTCACGCTGATGCACACGGCCACGGGCATAGCGGCTGTTCCCGCTCTCACCAACATCACGAACATCACGAGCATCACACACCCGGTGCCCGCACCGCCGTATATACCCTGCAGGATCTCGGCTGCCCTAATTGCGCCGCCAAAATGGAGCACGCCCTGCAGCACCTGCCCGGGGTAGAAAAGGCCGTCATTACCTACGCCAACAAACAGCTGCGCCTGACCGCTGCCGATCCGGATTCGCTGCTGCCTCGGGTACAGGCCGTCTGCCAACGTATCGAGCCGCAGGTGACGGTACAACCCACCGCCGCCCACGGCCACAGCCACGGTCACGCACACGATCACGGTCATTCCCACGGCCACGATCATGCGCACGCCTCCCTGCTGCCCGAGGCGGTCGAGCTGCCGGTGGGCGCACTGCTTTTCATCATCGGTATGGCGCTGCACCTCACCGCCCGGCCACTGATCTGGCAGCTGGCGGCATTCATCCCGGCTTACCTGCTGTTGGGCTGCGGCGTACTGCTCAATGCCCTCGGCAACATCCGCCGCGGTCAGATTTTCGATGAAAATCTGCTGATGAGCCTGGCCACCCTCGGTGCATTCGGCATCGCGGAATACCCCGAGGCCGTCGGCGTAATGCTGTTTTACCGCATCGGCGAGTACTTTCAGGATAAAGCCGTCGAGAAAAGCCGCAGCCAGATCATGCAGGCCGTCGATATGCGGCCGGAGACCGTCACCCTGCTGCAGGGCAGCACCGAGCAGACGATACCCGCCGCCGCAGCCCGCCCCGGCGATACCATACTGGTACGCCCCGGCGATCGTATCCCGCTGGATGGTACCATTCTCACCGGGCGAAGCCTGCTGGATACCTCGGCCATCACCGGCGAGCCGGTACCCCGCCCGGTGCGCCCCGGCGACAGCATCCTCTCCGGCTGCCTCAATACCGATGGTCTGCTGACCATCCGCGTCGATAAACCGCTGGCCGATTCAATGGTCAGCCGCATCCTCGATTCGGTGGAGAACGCCGCCGCCAACAAACCGCAGATAGATAAATTCATCACCCGCTTTGCCCGCATCTACACGCCGCTGGTGGTGCTGGCCGCCGTGCTGGTGGCCGTCATCCCGCCGCTTTTCACCGGTGATTTCATATATTGGCTAAAGACCGCATTGACATTCCTCGTCATTAGCTGCCCCTGCGCGCTGGTACTCAGCATCCCGCTGTCTTTCTTCGCCGGTATCGGTGCAGCATCCCGCTGCGGCATCCTCTTTAAGGGCGGTGCCGTCATTGAGGCCCTCGCCGGGGTGCGCGCCGTGCTGATGGATAAGACCGGCACCCTCACCAAAGGCACATTCACCGTGCAGCAGATCACCCCTGCCGATAACGTCACCGAGCAGGAGCTGCTCGGTATCGCCGCCGCCTGCGAGGCATCCTCCAATCATCCTGTCGCCAGAAGCATCCTGACCGCCTGCGAGCAGCGCGGCATCAGTTATTCCCCCGCCACCGCCGCACGGGAGCTCGCCGGCCGCGGTATCAGCGCCGACCTGCCCGAGGGTACGGCTCTCTGCGGCAGCCGCCGTCTGCTGGCCGAAAACGGTATTGATATCCCCGCTGATACCCTCCCCACTGCCGGTGCCGAGGTCTGCGTAGCCCTGCACGGCCGCTACCTCGGCCGCATCACCATCACAGATGAGCCCAAAGCCGACAGCGCCGCCGCCGTGGCCGCCATGCGTGCGCGCGGCCTGCATACGGTAATGCTGACCGGCGATAACGCCGCCGCAGCCCGCGCCATCAGTGACGAGCTGGGTCTGGATACCTGCCACGCCGACCTGCTGCCGCAGGATAAGCTGACCCAAATGCAGCAGCACCGTGAGCAGCACGGCTCTATCCTCTACGTCGGTGACGGCATCAACGATGCCCCTGTGCTGGCCGGCGCAGACGTCGGTGCAGCTATGGGTCAGGGTGCCGATGCCGCCATCGAGGCCGCCGATCTGGTCTTTATGAATTCCAACCTCTCGGCCGTACCGCAGGCTTTTGATCTGGCGCAGGCTACCTGCCGTATTGCCCGCCAAAACGTCTGGCTGGCGCTCGGCATCAAGATGCTCGTGATGCTGCTCGGTCTGATGCATATGGCCGATCTCTGGCTGGCGGTTTTCGCCGATACCGGCGTCGCCCTGCTGTGTATGCTCAATGCCATGCGCCTGCTCTACCGCAGGTAGGTATGCCCACAAAACAAAAACAGCGACCCTGCCGCCGTCACCTGATGATAACGGTACAGGGTCGCCTTTATATTCTGTTTTGGCACTTTGGCCGCGGTTCTGTCAGCTTATGCCTGCCCCTCGGTGATAAAATCCATTATCGCATCCTTGGGCATAAAGCCGGATGTCCGCGCCACCGGCTCGCCATTCACGAAAAGCATCAGCGTCGGGATGGTATCCACCCCATATGCATCCGCCAGCTCCGGCTCTTCATCGATATTCACCCGCCGCAAAGCTACCTCGCTCCCGGCCTCGGCCAGATCGCCGGCTACCTCATCCAGCACCGGGTCCAGCATACGGCAATAACCGCACCACGGCGCCCACAGATCCAGCAGCACCACCGCGTTATCCTTTACGTCCAGCGCCAGCTCCTCGGCATTTATATTTTTGATCGTCATCACTATCTCTCCTCTCGTTACAATCATTACAAACAAATATCCGGCAGACAACAGGCAGGCGAATATCGCGCCCGCTGTATTCTGCACTTATTATGACCGTCTGCCGGGCTATCCATCCCCGACACACAGCTTTATTTAACCCCATTATAACCTATCCTGCCCCCACATAGCAAGTCCACAGCAAAATTATTCGACAACCGCGGTGTTTTATGCTACAATCTTACTTAACAAAAGCATCCCCGATCCCAAGGCCGCCCCGCACAAGGGCACAGCAACAGGCCGCAGGCACGGGATACCAAAAAAATCCAAAATACGGAGGCAGCACCTATGAACACCCACTACGATCTGGTTATCATCGGCGGCGGCGCAGCGGGTATGATGGCTGCGCTGCAGGCCAAGCGCACCGCACCGGAGTTCAATACAGCAATTCTGGAGAAAGAACCCCGCCCCGGGCGCAAGCTGCTGGCCACCGGCAACGGACGCTGCAATATCGCCAACCGCTATGCCGCCAAAGAGCACTACTTCAACGCCGCCGGACGCTGCCCTGCCTTCGTACAGCCTGCGCTGAATGCCTACCCCGTGCCTGTCATCCTTGCCCGCTTTGCCGAGCTCGGCCTGCTGACGAAGGAGGAGGACGACGGTAAATATTACCCGCTGGGCGATCAGGCAGCTGCCGTACTGGATACCCTGCGCCTGCACTGTGCCGCCTGTGACATCCCCATTATCACCGAATGTGCCGCAGACAGCATCACCCCCGGCTTTACACTGGATACCTCGCAGGGCAGGCTGCACGCCGGGGCAGTCATTCTGGCGATGGGCGGCGTGGCCTCGCCGCAGCTTGGCACTTCCGAGGGCTTTGCCGGGATGCTGCGCCCGCTGGGACACCGCGCCACCGATATATACCCGGCACTGACCCAGATCAAAACCGCCGAGCCCCTGCCCAAGGCCGTACAGGGAGTCAAATTCAAAGGCAGCGTCACCCTCGCCGCCGATGACGCCCCGCCGATGACCGACAGCGGCGAGGTATTATTCACCGCCACCGGCATCTCCGGCCCGCCGGTATTCCAGCTCTCGCGGGAGGTCAGCCGCCGCTGCCGTGCCGGCGCACAGCCCACCCTGCTGCTCGATATGCTGCCCCGCATCAGCCGCACCGAATTACTGGCCGAGCTGGCACGCCGCCGCACGCTGCCTTTTGCGCTGGCCGATTGTCTATCCGGCCTGCTGAATAAGCGTCTGGGGCAGGTACTCCTCCGCCAGACTACCCCGCACAAGCTGGACGCCCCGGCCGCAGCCCTCACCGACGGCGACCTGCACCGGCTGGCCGACGCCATCAAAGCCCAGCGGCTGACGGCGCAGGGTGTCGCCGGCTGGCGCAGCGCGCAGGTGATGGCCGGCGGGCTGGAGCTCAAGGATTTTGACAGCCATACCCTGCAATCCCGCCGCTGCCCCGGGCTTTTCGCCGCCGGTGAGGTGCTGGATATCTGCGGCGATTGCGGCGGCTACAACCTCACCTGGGCGTGGAGCAGTGCCTGTCTGGCTGCCGATTCGGCAGTCCGCTTCCTCCGCCGCACCCGCTGACAGCCGAGCCGCCCACGCGCCGACGGCCGAAAAGAAAATCCCCTACCAAAAGGAGCAAAACAATGCTGCGAGTTTCCCAAATACGACTGGGTCTGGATCAGCCGGAAAGCCAACTGCCCGAAATCGCCGCCAGAAAGCTGCGTATCCCCCCGGGGCAGATCAGCGAATGGCAAATCGTGCAAAAAAGCATCGACGCCCGCAAAAAAAGCGACGTTCACTTCACATACACCCTCCGGATAGCCCTGCAATCGCCACGGCGCGAGGCCGCACTGCTGAATGATACCCGCCTGCGCTCCTCGGTACGCCCGGAACAAAGCACAGAATGGCAGCCGCCTGCCCCCGCCTGCTTCGGCAATCAGCCGGTCATCGTCGGCGCAGGCCCGGCCGGGCTTTTCGCCGCTCTGGTGCTGGCCGAGGCCGGGGCACGACCCCTGCTGCTGGAGCGCGGCACAGACGTCGATACCCGCTGCCGCATCGTAGAGGATTTCTGGTCGGCCGGGCGGCTGCAGCCGCAGACCAACGTACAGTTCGGCGAGGGCGGTGCCGGTGCGTTCTCCGACGGCAAGCTCACCACCGGCACACACGATCACCGCAACCGCAAAGTGCTGCAGGAACTGGCCGCCGCGGGTGCTCCGCAGGAGATCCTTTATCTGGCCAAGCCCCACGTCGGCACCGATATTCTGCGCGGAGTGGTAAAGAACCTGCGCCGGCGCATTATCGCCCTGGGCGGAGAGGTCCGCTTCGAACATCAGCTCACCGGCATTACCACCCGATCCGGCCGTGTCACCGGCGCTATTGTCGATACCCCTGCCGGCTCTCAGCAGATACCCACCGATAATATCCTGCTGGCTATCGGCCACAGCTCCCGCGATACTTTCCATATGCTGCACTCCCTCGGCGTGGCGATGCAGCCCAAGCCATTCGCCGTAGGCGTGCGTATCGAGCACCTGCAGGCCGCTATCAACGCCGCACAATACGGCAGCTGCGCCGGACATCCCAACCTGCCGCCCGCCGATTACAAGCTGGTGGAACACCTGCCGAACGGCCGCTCGGTATATACTTTCTGTATGTGCCCCGGCGGCAGCGTGGTAGCCGCCGCATCCGAGCAGGGCGGTATCGTCACCAACGGTATGAGTCTGCACTCCCGCGATGGCGTGAATGCCAACGCCGCACTGCTGGTCAGCGTCACACCGGATGATTTCCCCGATGGCTCGGCGCTGGGCGGCGTCGCCCTGCAGCGGCAGATAGAACGCAGTGCCTTCCTGGCCGCCCAGCAGACCTATGCCGCACCCTGCCAGACCATCGGCACTTTCCTCAACGGCAGCGCCCCCGGCAGCTTTGGCAGCGTCCTGCCCAGCTATCGCCCCGGGGTCACCCCTGCGCGGCTCGACACCTGCCTGCCGGGATTCGTCACTGACAGTCTGCGCCAGGCACTGCCCCGGCTGGATGGCCGTCTGCACGGCTTTGCCCATCCCGATGCCCTGCTGACGGCTCCCGAGACCCGCAGCTCATCCCCTGTGCGGTTGCTGCGGGATGATACCATGCAAAGTGTCGGACTCTCCGGGCTATACCCCTGCGGCGAGGGCGCAGGCTACGCCGGGGGTATCGTCTCGGCTGCGGCCGACGGTATCCGGGTAGCCGAGGCCATCCTCAACAACAACCAACGTGATTAAACCGCAATCAAAATGAAGAAAAGGCAACAGGATCACACCTGTCGCCTTTTCTTCATTTTGATTGGTTTTTGGAGGAGTCCCACGCGCAAGGCAGAAAAACAACCTGACCAGGCGGGGCGACGATATCTGGCAGACGAGCTGCGCCACCAAAACCGACAAAAATCCGCTACCGGCTGGCCGCCCCTATCGGATCTATCGGCTCACCGTCCAGCCACAGCTCCCAATGCAGATGCGGCGGCTGACCGTCCTCAAAAACCGGGCTCTCGCACACCTTACCGAGGGTCTCCCCGGGCTGCACCTCCGCGCCGCTGCTCAGTCCTTCGGCCGGGGTAATACCATAATACAGGCTGACGAGCTGCCCCTGATGCACCAGCTCGATGCCGCTGCCATAAAAAGGATCATCCAGCAGCGTCACCGTGCCTGCCAGCGGCGCCTGCACCACAGTACCTGCCGCAACCTGCCAGTCCACCCCCTGATGAAAGCGGTAATCCGCAAACGTCGCATCATAGCCAAAGCCATAGCCCCGGCTGGGCGTGCCCTCCAGCGGCTGCAGCATCGTCATCAGCTCGGCCTCGGCCGTCAGTGCGGCATCGCCTACCCAGGGCTCGGGCGCATCATCACGCACCTCCTGCCCGATATCCTGCTCATCACTCTGCCCGTCGCTATCCGGCTGCTGGGGCGGCTTATCCTCCGCCTTATCAGCCTGTCGCCCGTTTTGTACGTCATTCTGCGGGCTGCCGCTCTGCGCTGCAATATCACCGCCGGATACCGGCAGTATGTCATCCTGCGGCGTGTCATCCTGATCTGCCGCCGCCTGCTGTGCCGCT
>JAFQHB010000093.1 GCA_017398165.1 Bacillota bacterium | reverse complement strand
GTATGCGCTGCGCCGTATGTACTCCTCCTCTTCATCGCGAAGACTATGTACTTCGTGCGAACACTTTACACATTATAGCCGCTCGCCCCGCCGCTGTCAAACGAGCGCAAAGCTATTTTTCCGCAAAGACTGAGGACTTTCGCGGCCGGGGTAGCAAAAACTATCCAACCAAACCGACCGCCGATAATTTTTCCGGCCAATGTCACGGCGCACCAAATTTTTTATCGTTCATATACAATAAATATATCGCGGCAAGAAAATTTCACAGCTCAATCCATCTATTCATTTACATTATTACGCCCGTCATCACACCGGGAGGCCGCCTGCTTCTGCACTATGCGGCTGATGACCTCATCGTGATACCGCAGCTGCCGTCTCGCCTTTACCGCCAGCACCAGCGCAATCACAGCTATCGGCAGTATCACCCACGGCAAACAAAATGTGATCAAATACCAATCCATACTATCACTCCCTTTATCTCTCCCTCTGCTGTCTGCCCATCAAAGGCACTATTTTCGCCGGACACCCGTCAGGTCAAAAGCCGGGATATGCTCCACACCGGCAGCCTCCGGCGGCTGCAGATAGCCGTCCTCCCAGCCGGTCGCCAGCAGGTATTCCTCGGCCTCGGCATATTCCAGCGCACTCAGCGGATACTGCAGCTCCGGGAAGCGGCTGAGATCACCGCAGGGCGTATATTGCCCCATCAGGCTGAACAACACCTCGCCCGACGCAAAATTCCCCGTTATGCGGTCAATAACCCGCCGGGTATTCTCTGCACACCCCGGCAGTACCAGATGCCGTATCAGCACGCCGCTCTGCAATATGCCCTCACCATCCAGACGATACCGCCCGCACTGGCGATACATCTCCTCTATCGCCGCCCAGGCCGTATCCGGGTAATCCCCCGCCGCCGAATACCGTGCCGCCGGCTCGGCCAGTGCATACTTATAATCCGGCATATAGACCTGTATTTTGCCCTCCAGGCGGCGCAAAGTCTCCACCCGCTCATACCCGCTGCTGTTATATACCACCGGCACCGGCAGCGGCTGCTCCAGCGCATCGGCGATCGCCCCGGCAAAATGCGTCGGGTTTACCAGATTGATATTATGTATACCGCTGTCTGACAGCTCGATAAATATCTCCCGCAGGCGGCTCACCGTCACCTGCTGCCCAAAGTACCTGCGGCTGATGGACTCATTCTGGCAGAACACACAGCGCAGCGAACACCCGCTGAAGAATACCGCCCCGCTGCCGCGTGTACCGCTGATGCAGGGCTCTTCGCCAAAATGCGCCGCCGCCCGTGCCAGCACCGGCAGCCACCCCGACCGGCAAACTCCACTGCCGCTGCCCGGCACGGTATCCTCGCCGCGCCGCACACCGCAAAGACGCGGACAGGCAGTGCAAAGCACCGCCTGTTGTTGATCCTGCATTTTATTATGCTGCATTTCTGCAGACGGGCGCATCATCAGCGTGCCCCGCGGATCTGCATATAATCCAATATCAGCTCTACCGCCTTATCAGCACCGATTTTGGCGGTATTGATGGTCAAATCATAATTGGCAGCATCGCCCCAGGTCTTGCCGCCGGTATAATACTTGTAATAAGCACGACGGCTGGTATCAGCCTGCTCGATCAGCTGTGCTGCTTTCCTGGCATCCACAGCATAACGCTGCTCCACATTTTTGATGCAGACATCCATCGGCGCATGGACGAAAACACGTACCGCATGCGGCACATCGGCCAGCAGATAGCCGCCGCAGCGACCGATTATCACACAATTCTCCCGCGCTGCCAGATCACGAATGACCTTGGCCTGCAGGCGAAACAAATTATCATCCGAAACGAACTTCTCGTCATCCGGCGAGAGTATAGCATCCAGATCAACAGGAGCCGCCTTACGGAAACGCCGCCCCTTGACGTTCTGCTCATCAACATTGACGAAAAAACGCTCGTTGATACCGCTGTAATCCGCACTGAGCCGACTCAGATCACGGTCGTAATACGCTACACCCAGACGCTCCGAGAGCTTGACGCCGATAGTCTTGCCCCAGCTGCCAAAGCCGCGGTCAATAGTAACGCAAAATTTTTCCATCATGTTTATCACCACTCTCTATCAGGATCTTTTATATACGGACTGCCGCATATCAGGCGGTTATTCACCCAGATATGCCTTCTTGACGGAATCGTCGTTGATCAGATCAGCGGCGTTGCCCTCCAGCACGATCTTGCCGGTCTCCAAAACGTATGCACGGTCAGCGATCGAAAGCACCTTTTTCGCGTTCTGTTCTACGATCAATACTGTCACGCCCTCGCGGCTGATCTCTTTGATGATCTCAAATATCTCGCTGACGAAAAGCGGCGAAAGACCCATCGAGGGCTCATCCATCAGGATGATGCGCGGCTTGCTCATCAGCGCGCGGCCCATAGCCATCATCTGCTGCTCGCCGCCGGATAATGTACCGGCAATCTGATTTTTGCGCTCTTTCAAACGCGGGAAGTGATCATACACCATCTCCAGCGAAGCCGCGATCTCAGCCTTATCACGCCGGGTAAAAGCACCCAGCTGCAGATTTTCATATACCGAAAGCTCCTGGAAAATGCGCCGACCCTCCGGCACGTGAGCCATACCCATCGAAACGATTTTGTGAGAGGGCGTCTTGATCAAATCCGTCCCTTCAAACATAATCGAACCGGCCTTGGCCGGCACCAGGCCGGTCACAGTATGCAGGATAGTCGTCTTGCCTGCGCCGTTGGCACCGATCAGCGCCACTACCTCACCCTGATCGACGTGAAAGGATATCCCCTTGATAGCCTGGATCACACCATAATATACCTGCAGATTTTCCACTTGCAGCATAGCCATAAAATAAAGCCTCCTAATTAAAACAACGACTCCCGATCAAAGCATCCAAACCAGGACTTCTTTTCAGGATCTGTTCAAACCAAAGTCCGTACCAGGACTCCCGTTGCAAGCCTCTTATTCGCCTACTCGCCCAGATAGGCCACGATGACCTTGGGATCGCTCAGCACCTCGGCCGGCTTGCCCTGTGCCAGCACCTGACCGAAATTCAGCACCGTGATCTCCTCACAAATACCGGAGACCAGCTTCATATCGTGCTCAATCAGCAGGATAGTCATATCAAATTCATCCCGCACAAAACGGATGGTATCCATCAGTTCGGCAGTCTCATTCGGATTCATACCGGCGGCAGGCTCGTCCAGCAGCAGCAGCTTGGGCGCGGTAGCCAGCGCACGCGCGATCTCCAGCTTGCGCTGTTTGCCGTAGGGCAGATTAGACGCCAGATAATCCTTCTCGCCGTACAGGTCAAAGACCTCCAGCAGACGCTTGGCGTCCTCATTCAGCTTCTGCTCATCGCGGAAGTACGCGGGCAGACGCATAATGCCGTCCAGCACGTTATATTTCACGTGATTGTGCAGGCCGATCTTTACGTTATCCAGCACAGTCATCTTATTAAACAAACGGATATTCTGGAAAGTACGGGCAATACCCTTGTGCGATATCTCCAGCGGGGTCTTGCCGGTCAGATTCTCGCCATCCAACGCGAAAGTACCGACAGTCGGCTGATAAACGCCGGTCAGCATATAAAAAACAGTAGTCTTGCCGGCGCCATTAGGGCCGATCAGGCCATACAGAGCGCCTTTTTCGATACTCACACTGAAATCATCCACAGCGCGCAGACCGCCAAACGAGATACCCAGATTTGTGACCTCCAGCAGAGCCATATCACTCGCCTCCTTCTGTCAGACCAGCGCCCTGGCGTCTGGCTTTCTTGGCAAAGATGTGCGTTTTGAATTCATTGAAGCGCGCATTGTTGTTCAGCAGCATCATTACGATCAATACCACCGCATAGATCAGCATACGGTAATCCGCCAGACCACGCAGCAGCTCAGGCAGTACGGTGATCAAAAATGCCGCGATGATCGAGCCGGGAATGCTGCCCATACCGCCCATTACCACCATTACCAGGATCTCAATGGATTTGTTGAAGTCAAAAGTGCTGGGCTTCAAAATACCCAGATTGTGCCCGTAGAGCACACCGGCCACACCGGCAAAGAACGCCGCCACTACGAAAGCCAGCAGTTTGTAATAAACTACCGGGATACCCATGGATTCCGATGCGATCACGTTATCACGGATAGAGCAGATAGCACGGCCGTGACGGGATTTCACCAGATTGGCGATGACTACGATGGTAACGATCATCACCACGTAGGCAATAGCATAATTGGAATACTTCGGGATGCCGTTCAGACCGCCGGAGCCACCCACCAGACTCAGGTTATTCAAAATAGAACGGATGATCTCACCAAAGGCCAGCGTCACGATGGCCAGATAGTCGCCGCGCAGCCGCAGTGCCGGTATACCGATGATAACACCGAACACAGCCGCCACCACGCCGCCGATCAGCATAGCCAGCGGGAACTCCACCGCCATCGGCAGATCCGCATAGATGGTAAACATACAGCCGGTATAAGCACCGACCGACATAAAGCCCGCATGACCCAGCGTCAGCTCACCCAGGAAGCCGACGATAAGATTCAGAGATACCGCCAGGATAATATTGATACAGATAGGTACCAGCAGCGCCCTTGTCTGCCGGTTGAAAAAGCCCATACCGTCCAGAGTGAAGAGCAGCGCATAGATAGCCGCTATCACTACGAACAGCAATATATTTTTCTTGGTAAACACTTTACTCATTTTATCGACACATCCTTTGTATTTTGCCCCTTAACGCACCGCATCAGACTTTCTCGGTCCGCTTCTTGCCGAGCAAGCCGTTGGGTCTGACCAGCAGCACCACGATCAACACACCGAACACGATGGCGTCAGAAAGCTGCGTCGAAATATAAGCCTTGGACAAACTCTCGATGATACCCAGCAGGATACCGCCCAGCATCGCGCCGGGTACGCTGCCGATACCACCCAATACCGCCGCTACGAAAGCCTTGATACCGGGCATCGAGCCGGTATACGGGCCGACATAACCATAAGCCGAGATGAAAAGCACACCGGCCACTGCCGCCAGCGCCGAGCCGATCAGGAAGGTGACGGAGATAGTACGGTTTACGTTGATACCCATCAGCTGCGCCGCACCCTTGTCCTCAGATACCGCCAGAATCGCCTTACCCGTCATAGTGTTATTGATGAACCAGGTGATTATTACCATCAATACAACAGTAACCCCCAGAGTAATCAACGAATTGCCGCTGATACTGAAAGCACCGATCTGCAGGTTGGGCACGTTGATAGCCGATTCCACACGGCGCTGGGTAGAGCCGAAAAGCAGCAGTGCCGAGCTCTGCAGGAAATAGCTGACGCCAATAGCGGTGATCAATACCGCCAGCGGCGAAGCATTACGCAGGGGCTTGTACGCGATTTTTTCGATACAAACACCGAGCGTCGCACAAACGACCATACTCACCAATATAGACAAAAATGGCGGGAAGTGCAGCGTAGCCATCGCAATAGAAAGCATATAAGCACCGACCATAATGACATCGCCGTGCGCGAAATTCAGCATTTTACAAATACCGTATACCATAGTATAGCCGAGCGCGATCAGCGCATAAATACTGCCCAGGCTGAGACCATTGATAAGCTGAGACAAAAATTCCAAAAAGACCACCTCATTATTTAATGCCGTTTGATACTGCTTTGTATATAATGCAGCCATACGATATGGCATAATCAGCACTATTCTTAGAATTATAGCATATACTGCGCTATAAACTCAATTATTTTTTCACATTAATCTAAAAAAACTATAAAGTCCACAAAAAATTTCGCAAAACCCCATCGTCAGACAAAATTTTGGCGGCAAATAACGCCTCTCACCCGATAAACCCTGTAAAAAACACACGCCGCCGGCGCAATATGCATATCTGCCGCAGGATTGACCACAATATGTGTCCGCAGCACCCGGCCCACGCATCATTACATTATTATAATAACAGCGCATACCGGCACAAATCAATCCATCAGCACGCATAAGACCCCACCCAATACACCCCACAGAGCGCGAAATTATGCGGAAAATCAAAAAAATCCAAATTAGGGTTTTACAAGCAGCGCAAACTGTGGTATAATTATGAGTCGTAACCGAACATTAATCAAATCTGTTATTTAGGGGTGTTTTGTATGAGTAGAATGGTCGGTACTGTATCCAGAGGCGTGCGTGCGCCCATTATCCGCGCCAATGATGATCTGATAAAAATAGTTACAGAATCCGTGCTGGAGGCCTCCCGCCAGGAAGGCTTCGTGATCAAAGACCGTGACGTTATCGCTATGACTGAGGCCATCGTAGCCCGCGCACAGGGCAATTATGTCGGCATTGACGATATCGCAGCCGATGTCCGCGCCAAGCTGGGCGGCGAGACTATCGGCGTTATCTTCCCGATCCTCAGCCGCAACCGTTTCGCTATCTGTCTGCGCGGCATCGCCAAAGGCGCCAAAAAAGTCGTGCTGATGCTTTCCTATCCTTCCGATGAAGTCGGCAACCACCTGATCTCGTTGGATATGATGGATGAAAAAGGCGTCGATCCCTACCGCGATGTGCTGACTCTGGAGAAATACAGAGAACTGTTCAGCCACAACAAACATCCTTTTACCGGTGTTGACTATGTGGAATACTATCAGCAGCTCATCCGCGAAAGCGGCGCTGAGGCAGAGATCGTCTTTGCCAACGATCCCAGAGCCATCCTGCAATATACCAAAAACGTGCTGCACTGCGACATCCATACCCGCAAACGCACCAGCCGCCTGCTGAAGGCTGCCGGCGGCGAGCGTATCTTTGGTCTGGATGAGATTATGACCGCACCCGTCGAGGGCAGCGGCTACAACGAAAACTACGGCCTCCTCGGCTCCAATAAGGCTACCGAGGATACCGTCAAGCTCTTCCCCCGCGACTGTCAGGATCTGGTAGAGGCTATCCAGGCCAAATTCCTGGCCGAGACCGGCAAGCACGTCGAGGTTATGGTCTACGGCGACGGCGCATTCAAAGATCCCGTCGGCAAAATCTGGGAGTTGGCCGATCCGGTCGTTTCCCCGGCCTATACCGCCGGTCTGAACGGCCAGCCCAACGAGCTGAAGCTGAAATATCTGGCCGATAACGATTTCGCCGATCTCTCCGGCGAGGCTCTGCGTGATGCCATCAGCCAGGAGATCCAGAAAAAAGATGCCGATTTGGTCGGCAAAATGGTCTCGGAAGGTACTACCCCCCGCCGCCTCACCGATCTTATCGGTTCGCTGTGCGACCTTACCTCCGGCAGCGGTGATAAGGGTACTCCTATCGTACATATCCAGGGCTACTTCGATAACTACACCACCGAGTAGTATTATCGCATAATAAATATTCGACAAAGCTTTCACCCGGCAGGCCACCGCGCCCGCCGGGTGTTTTTTTTATGCCCGCTCCAGCGACAGCATATATGATATAGTAGAAAAATCCGCCCATTTATGCTAAAATAAAACACATACAACCGGCGTGCATCCGCCCTGCTGCGAGACCGTAGTATAGGCTAAGTACTTTTATCACCCCGCAACGCTTAGTGCTGCGCCCTACGGGCTTGCACTATTGTTGTTGCGCGCATGCTTGGGTGTTTTTAGGGATTCCATAGTTAGATTTCTCAAAAACCATATAAAACACATTCAAGCCAGTCCTAAGGAGGTATAGCCTGATGAAAGCCTCGTCTTTCTGCCATCTGGCTGCATTCGGCGCCAAAACAATACTTTTCCGCCAGAAAAAGCCGATACTCGGCACCGTGATCGTGACGGATAAATGCAACCTGCACTGCCGCCACTGCTCGGTCAATAATATTACAGCTGTCATCCACCCATATTGCCAAATAAAGGCCGAGATGCAGCAGCTCTATGCTATGGGCGTGCGTATCCTGTTCTTCTGCGGCGGCGAGACCTTCCTCTGGCGTGACGGTGACAAGACCCTGCGTGATTTGGTGATCGAGGCCAAACAGATGGGCTTTCTCATCGTCAATGTCGTCACCAACGGCACTTTCCCGATCGACCTGCCGGAGGCCGATCTGATACTGCTGAGCCTGGACGGCGACCGCGAACGCCATAATGCCATCCGCGGCAACACCTACGATACCATTATGACCAATATCGTCAACGCCACGGCAAGCAATATCTGCTTCTATATGGCGATCAACCGGATAAATCAGGATGCCATCCGCCACGTCTGCACCCTAGCCGGGGAGCTGCCCAATGTCCGCGCCGTGTCCTTCAACTTCCACACGCCTTATCCGGATACGCGGGCGCTGGCACTCTCACGGGAGGAAAAAACCGAATGCTGCCGTGTCATCAGCGAAATGATCGATGCCGGAGCCCCGGTGTTTAATCTAAAAAGTGCCTTCCCTTACCTGATAAACAACAGCTTCCCCACACCCTGCCATCAATGCGTCGTTATCGAAAACGGGCAGGTCAGCACCTGCGGCCGCTGTATTGATGTCCACGGCCTGTGCGATGAATGCGGCTACTTCTTCGTGGCGGAGTATACGCTGCTCTTTCGCGGCAACTTCAAAATCATTTGGGAAATGCTGCACACCTACCTGAAATATATCTAAGCCCAAACCGCGCACCACAAGGCCTGACTGACCCGACCCTGCGCCGCGCGGCACAAAAAAATTCCCCAAACGAGGAAAACTATGAGCATCCTTACCGATCTGACCAGAATGTGGCTGACACGCTCCACCCGGCCTTTTACATTCACCAACGAATACGACAGAGAGCTGCCCTATGCTGATTGCAGCGGGCTGGGGCTGTACGTCCATATCCCGTTCTGCCGCCGCATCTGCAGCTTCTGCCCCTATTGCAAAGAAGCCTACACCGCCGAAAAATGCGACCGCTACATCAATGCGCTGCTGCAGGAGATACATATGGTCGGCCGCCAATACCCCGGCCAAAAACAGACCACCAGCCTGTACTTCGGCGGCGGCACCCCGGCTCTTGCCGCCGACCGCCTGCACGAGATCATCACCGCCCTGCGGGAGCATTTTATCATCACCGAGGGCATCGGTGTGGAGCTGCACCCGGATAACGTCACCATCCCTACCCTGCAAAAGCTGCGGGATGCCGGCGTCAGCAAAATCAGCATCGGCATCCAGTCCCTGCAGCCCACATTCCAGCAGATACTGGGGCGTCAACCGATAGATATTGCGGCCATATCCCGTGCTCTGGCCGCTGTCCCTGTCGAGACAGTCTCAATGGATTTCATCTTTGCCCTGCCCGGCCAGACGTTTGCCGATCTGCAGGCGGATATCGATGCCGCCTTTGCTTACGGCGCCAATCATATCGCGATATACCCGTTTATCGATTTCACCTTTACCCCCAGCACTGTGCCCACTATGCCCAAGCGGCAAAAACGCCGTCTGCTGGATGACATCACCCGATACTGCACCGAGCGCGGTTATACCCGCAGCTCGATCTGGACTTTCGCCAACGATGCTCAGGCCGGGTACTCCTCTATGACGCGGGATAACTTCCTTGGTTTTGGCTGCTCGGCCACCACACTGCTGCACGATCAATTCAAGATCAATACATTCTCCGTCGATGAATACTGCCGCCGTATCAACAGCGGCGAACTGCCCACCTCGCTGACCTGCCGTTTCTCGCTGCGCCAGCGGATGATTTATTACCTGTTCTGGACGGCATACAGCACCCGGGTAGACCCGGCGGATTTCGAGCGTTTCTTCGGGGTACCGCTGCACCGTATGTACGGCACCGAGCTTTGGCTGGCCAGACTGTTTGGCTTTGCCACCAGGCAAAACGGCATATAC
>JAFQHB010000092.1 GCA_017398165.1 Bacillota bacterium | reverse complement strand
AGGGTGAATTCAAGCTCAACGGCGTGGCCAATGACCTGAAGCACGAGGTTGGCGTTATCTCGATGGCTCGGGCGCAGCATTTTGACTCGGCCGGCAGCCAGTTCTTCATCTGCGTGGCTGATTGTACTTTCCTGGATAAGCAGTACGCGGCTTTTGGCAAGGTCATCGCCAATGCCGAGGCTTGTGTGGCACTTTCGGAGTGCGAAACTGACCGCCGGGATCGTCCGCTGGAGCCGATGACCATTAAGTGCGCCAGAGTCGAGCTGGGCGGTGTAGAGTATCCCGAACCGGTAAAATTGCCGGCACGCTGAGAGCGCGGGGTAATTTGCTGAAAAATTTGTAGATATCCGGCAGACAGCCTGTAAGAGGGGTGTCTGCCGGATTTTTTTTGTGGGTGGGGAGGTATCTCGCGCATAATGCAGTAAGGTGCGGCATATTGTGTCTGAGTGGGAAAAATCTGTGTGAGGGTCGGTGTTGTGATATGTGTGAGAATAATATGGGCAGCAGCAGTGGTATCAGCCGTCTGCGGGTGGCGGATGCACATTGTGACAGCGCGACGGTGCTTTCGCCGTATGAGCTGGCTTTTGGCTGCGGGCAGCGGCATATAGATCTGCCGCGTCTGGCGGATGGTGCGGTACTGCAGTTTATGGCGTTCTTTCTGGGGCGGCAGCAGGGTGATGCGGCGTGGCGGTCGCTGCGCCAGCATTGGCGTGAGCTGCTCTTTGCGGTGGCTCTTTCCGGCCGGGTGGAGGTGCTGCACGATCCGGGGCAGGCCGGGCTGGGGAATAAGGTGCAGCTGGTGGCAGCACTGGAGGGGGCAGACCTGCTGGATGGCGCGCCGGAGCGTTTGGATGAGCTGTATATGATGGGTTTTCGCAGCCTGGGCGTCTTTTGGAATAACGATAATGCTTTTGGCTGCGGTGCGGCGGCCGAGGGTGCGGCGGACAGGGGACTGAGCGCCGAGGGCAGGCGGCTGCTGCGGCGGGCGGCGGGCAGCGGCTGGGTGATAGATCTGGCACACGCCTCCCGGCGGAGCTTTTGGCAGGCGGCGGAGCTGGGTCTGCAGCCGTTATTTGTCAGCCATAGCTGCTGTGATGCCTTGTGTCGGCATCGGCGCAACCTGACGGATGAGCAGCTGGCGGCTATCGGGCAGAGCGGCGGTCTGGCAGGTATCGCACTGGTGCCGGATTTCCTGCGGGATGACGGTGAGTGCAGCATCGCCGATGTGGTGCGGCATATTCTGCACGCTGTGGAGGTGGCCGGTATTGATACGGTGGCTATTGGTTCGGATTTTGATGGGGTGGATGCGCTGCCGCAGGGTATAGCGGGGCATCAGAGCCTGCCGCTGGTGGCTCGGGAGCTGCTACGGGCCGGTTTGCGTGAGGATGAAGTGCGGAAAGTGATGGGAGAGAATTTGCTGGCTTTCCTGCGGCGCAGGAACGGAGAATAGAGGATAGTGAATAGTGAAGAGTGAATAGTGAAGAAGTTGTGGCAGGGGATGAAGTAAAGAGGTGTGGTGATGGAAAAAACTGTTGACAGCGGGGGCTGTTTGTGGTATGATATTTATGCCTTTGTGGGCACATAAAAATTAAAGCAGAAGTTACCGCTTCTCACCTGGCCCGGTTTGGAGACCGGCGGGTCCATAACAACTGTTGCGTCCGGCCCTTTCCTGCGGCTGATATGGGCGATTATGGTTTGTTTATTCGGAAGCGGGCTTTATCCCGCTTCTTTTTATGTTCAAAAAAAGTTGGTCAAATTTTGGAGGTGAAAATCATTTTTAAGGAATTGCGAATCAATGAGGAAATTCGTAGCAGCAAGGTACGCCTGATTTCCAATATCGAGGATGAGAATCTGGGTATTATGCCGGTAGCCAAAGCACAGCAGCTGGCACATGAGCGTAATCTGGACCTGGTCGAGATCGCGCCGCAGGGCAATCCGCCGGTATGCCGTTTGATGGATTACAGTAAATACCGTTTCGAGCAGCTCAAACGCGATAAGGAAGCTAAGAAAAATCAGCGTGTCACCAGCCTGAAAGAAGTAAAGCTGCGTATCAACATCGAGGAGCATGATTTTGAGACCAAGGCTAAAAACGCCCAGAAGTTCCTGATGGGCAAGGATAAGGTCAAGGTCACCATTATGTTCCGCGGGCGCGAGATCACCCACCCCGAGCTGGGCGAGGCGCTGTGCCGCAAAATGGCCGAGCGTCTGGATGAGATCGCTTACGTTGAGAAACCTGCCAATGCCGAAGGTCGCAATATGACAATGATTATGGCTCCCAGAGTTGATAAATAATCGGCTCTGCCGGGTATGACCCGGGAAAATTGATCAAATCAGGGCGCAGGGGCAGATGACCTGCCCGGGCGCCAGGCTAACCTGTAGAATATTGAGGAGGATAAATTATGCCTAAGATGAAAACCCGCCGCGCTGCTGCGAAGAGATTCAGCACTACCGGCAGCGGCAAGCTGAAGAGAAACAAGGCTTTCACCAGCCACATCCTGGAGACCAAATCTCCCAAGCGCAAGAGAAACCTGCGTAAATCCACCACTGCTACTTCCGCTGATTTCAAGCGTATCAAAGAGTGTCTGCCCTATATGTAAGACACCGGCTGCGGCCACAGTGAGAGGAAAATTTTTTAGAACAGTTTTCGTTAATTTTGGAGGGAAAATATAAATGACCAGAGTTAAAAAAGGCTTTACCAAGCATCATCGTCATAAGAAAGTACTGAAATTTGCCAAGGGCTACAGAGCTTCTAATTCCAAGCTGTTCCGCGTTGCTAACCAGCAGGTAATGCGCGCTCTGCGTGACAGCTTTGCACATCGCCGCAAGAAGAAGGGCGATTTCCGCAAGCTCTGGATCACCCGTATCAACGCTGCTGCACGCATCAACGGCCTGTCCTACAGCCGTATGATGGACGGTCTGAAGAAGGCCGGCGTCAGCATCAACAGAAAAATGCTGGCTGAGCTGGCTGTCAACGACGCTGCTGCTTTCGCAGTGCTGGCAGAGCAGGCCAAAGCTGCTTTGAAATAAGCGCAATAGCTGTGTATCTGTATGGCCACATTTGAGATGAGCGGCACTGCCGCCATAAGCTCTAAGGATAACCGCTGGCTGAAGCTGGCGCGGTCATTGGCGCTGAAGAAATACCGTGAGCAGAACGGGCTTTTTGCCGTGGAAGGCAAGGTAGGTGTCCGAGAGGCTCTGCGTTCGGCGCTGCAGCCGGAATTCGTGCTGTATGATGCGGCACGGGCGGACGAGCCCGAGATCGCGGCGCTGGTGGCGGAAGCTGCCGGGCGCTGCCCCAGAGTATTGGCGGTGGAGCCGCACCTGCTGGCCGCGGTGTGCCAGACCGAGAACAATCAGGGCGTGTGGCTGGCTCTCCGGCAGCCGCAGCTTACTGCCGAAGCTTTTGCTGCTGCTGTACACGGCCGTAATATCGCTGTACTGGATGGTTTGCAGGATCCCGGCAACGTCGGGACTATCCTGCGGACTGCCTGGGCGGCAGGATTGGGCGGTGTTTTGCTGGTGGGCGACGCTGTCGATGTATATAACCCCAAGGTGGTGCGCTCTGCGATGGGTGCGCTGGGGCATCTGCCGGTGCTGGCGCTGGATGATCCGGCTGCGGCCGATATGCTGGATGGGCTGGGAGCCTCTCTGGTGGTGGCCGATGCCGGGGGCGAGGATTTCCGCCGGGTGCAGCATAATGGGCCGGTAGCGTGGCTGATGGGGCGCGAAGCAACGGGGCCTTCGGCTTTTTGGCGGGGGCGTGCCGTACGCACGGTGGCTATTCCCATGCAGCCCGGGGTGGATTCTCTGAACGTTGCGGTAGCTGCCGGGATATTGTTCTTTTCTTCGACAAACTAAGACTTTATTGCCAATCTTTTTCCCTTGTCGTTTGGGGCTGCTGGTGATATAATAATCACCAGAGAGATCGCTCAAATCTGCTCAAAAGGAAGGGATGGCTATGGTGATGCAGTCGGCGCCTGCTGCCGATGCTTTTTGGCGTTTGTTTGAGAATACCGGCTCTGTTTCGGCGTATGTATGTTATCGCAGCTGCTGTGTTGAGGGCTGAGTGCGGTCATTAGCCGGTGCGGCTGCTCAAAACAGGAATCAACTGTCTGGATACACAAGCATTTTTATCCTGT
>JAFQHB010000091.1 GCA_017398165.1 Bacillota bacterium | reverse complement strand
TTTTACCGTCGGGCAGGTCTATCTGGGTGCTGTCGCCGTTGATGACGAGCTCGGATTCGGTGTGAAAGGTAAGGCTTTCGGCGGCCAGCAGGTTGGCGATGGCAGTATCGGCCAGTTGATCCGGCGGCAGCTTGGGGGCATTAAAGCTGGGGCGGCAGAGACTGATGGCGGCTATACCGACGGCCAGCACCACGACTGCCGGGATGATTATTTTGCGGACAGATATATTCTGTGGCTTTGCAGTATTAGGCTTGGTGTTATTCATAATTACTTCTCCTTATTGCTTTTCCCTGTATTTTGGCGGTGTATCGGCGCTCTGGATGCGCCTGCAGGTCCTTTTGTCAAAAATCTATGAGATAAAATTTATGAAAATACATAAATCTCGAAAAAACCTTGCAGGGTTTTGTTGATTGTGGTGGAATATTTAACATATATCTCAGCAGATTGCACACTGCGGAGCAAAAAACGGAGCATATCCGTGGGCGGAGGTGCTGATATGACCGAGCATAAAGAATTTCGTCCTGGGGATTGCCGTGTCAGGATACTCCTCCCGGCGGAGGAGCTGGCCGCCCGTGTGCAGCAGCTGGCGGCCGAGATAGACGCCTATTATGCCGGATGCGGCGCGGATGAGATATTGCTGGTAGGTGTGCTGAAAGGTGCGAGCATCTTTCACTCTGATCTGATGCGGGCGCTGAAAACACCTGTGCGGATTGATTTTATGCAGGTATCCAGCTATATCGGCCAACAAAGCAGCGGTGAGCTGGCGATACACAAGGACATACTGGTGGATATCGCAGGGCGGCACGTGCTGCTGGTGGAGGATATCATCGATACCGGCTTTACTTTATCAATGCTGATGCCGCGGCTGCAGCAGCGGCAACCGGCCGATCTGAAGCTGTGTACGGTGCTGGATAAGCGCGAGGCGCGCCGATATGACGTACAGGCTGATTTTGTCGGCTTTGTAGTGCCGGATAAATTTTTGGTAGGCTATGGGCTGGATTATAATGAATATTTCCGTAGTCTGCCGTATATTGGTGAGTTGATTCTGCCCGACAGGGCTGAATGATAAAGATTTAATCACAAAAAACAATACATACTAAAGGAGGTCTTTCCCATGATCGAGAAAGAAAATGTGCTCTGGCAGGTTGCACAGCAGATGATGGCAAACTTGCAGGCCAACAATACTAAGCTGGCTGATATTACAGCCGAGAAGCTGCAGAGCTTTGCAGAAGGCAACGGTGTTTTCGCAGTGTTCTATGCCGGCCGTGAGCTGGGTCTGGGCATTGGCAAGGACGGTCAGGCTGCTATGCTGTACGTTGATGCTGCTTCGCAGATCGTGCGCCATCTGCAGGCCGAGAATACCGGTGATACCGGTTTGCGCCGTTCGCTGGCTGCTCTGCTGGCTGTGAAATATGATCTGCAGGCCAAGCCCCGCAGCAACGATGCCGAGGACGTTGACCGTTATGACAACTATGCGCTGACCGCCGAGAGCGAGGCTGCTCTGACTGCCTGGATGAAAGAAAATCTGGCTGTCGGTATGGTAGAAGCCCCGGCTGACAGTGTCGAGCAGCTGATCACCGCTATGATCGCCGGTGCAGCACCCGCGCTGAATCTGACCAACAACAATAACAACCAGTACGGCGCTGAGGTAAAACGCTGCCGCAAGCAGTTGGCTGCCGCCGCCCGCAACTGGCAGGAATAATTGGCTACCTTTTCAGTACTTTTTCATTATGTAATGTAAGTAATATGTAATGTAGGTAAAATAATAAATCGGCGTCGTATTCGTCCGCCGATTTATTATTTTATCGAATTTGATTTGCTGTCAGTCGTTTATCGGCAGTTGTTGTCGGTCTGGCGATTGGTCTGATTGTTGGACTGACGGTTGGTCTGGTTGTTGTTCTGGCTGTTAGTCTGATTGTTGTTCTGACGGTTGGTCTGATTGTTGTTCTGGCTGTTAGTCTGATTGTTGGACTGACGGTTGGTCTGCTGATTGGACTGACGGTTGGTCTGCTGATTGTTCTGGTTGTTACTCTGATTGTTGGACATAATTGACACTCCCTTTTGATTTGTTTCGCAACTGCATTCCTATTATGGCAGCGGGTGGCTGGGTTTATGTGCCCATTACTGAATTTCTGCAAAAATTTTTTATACGAATTTTTATGGTAGGGTACGGCAGGTGAGCCGATACCCGCCGCAAAGGAGATATGGGGATATGAAGCTTTTGGTGGCAAGCGGTAATAAGCATAAGGTGGCGGAGATCGCCGTACTGCTGCAGGATACGGCGTGGGAGGTCTGCTCTTTGGCGGATTACCCGGAGCTGGAGCTGCCGCCGGAGGACGCGGATACCTTTGTGGGGAATGCCCGTATCAAGGCTGAGGCTGCGGCCAGGGCGACGGGATTGTGGACGCTGGCTGATGATTCCGGACTGGCGGTGGATGCGCTGGATGGTGCGCCGGGTGTGTATTCGGCACGCTATGCAGGCGAGCAAAAGGACGATGCGGCCAACAATGCCAAACTGCTGGAAGCCATGCGCGATGTACCGGATGGGCAGCGCACGGCGCGGTTCGTCTGTGCTTTGGCGTTGGTATCGCCCCAGGGGCAGACGGCCTTTACGCAGGGCTATTGCGAGGGCAGCATCATCTGGGAGGAACGCGGTACTATGGGCTTTGGCTATGATCCGCTTTTCCTGCTGGCGGATGGCAGGCAGACTATGGCTGAGCTGGATATGGATGCCAAAAACGCGGTGAGCCATCGTGCTGCGGCGCTGCGTGATATGCTGCCGGTGCTGCGGGCAGTGGTGCAGGCGGAGTAAAACCGCGCCGATAACAAAATCAGGAAAATTCTGCGCTCAGCTCTTGATTTATTGCGATAGGTGTGGTATAATTTTATGCAGTCAGCGCGCGGGTGTAACTCAATGGTAGAGTGTCAGCCTTCCAAGCTGAAAACGTGGGTTCGATTCCCAT
>JAFQHB010000090.1 GCA_017398165.1 Bacillota bacterium | reverse complement strand
GCATATTACCTCCAAAAAATAGAAATAGCCCGGAACTGTTTGTTCCGGGCTTCATGGCAATAATATGCAGTTGAAAGATAAAAGTTCTACAGAATGGTTTTGTTTACAATTTTGAATAAAATCAGACTGTTTTTTACCGAAAGGACAGTGAGTGTCTACTTGATATGCTATACTGTTAATATCAGGTATCAATCTTCTTCAAAATGAAGAAATTTGTGTGGCGGAACTTCCAAGGCAGAAGCAATGTCAAACAAGGCATCAAGAGATAAGGCTTTGGGAATATTAGGTGCCTCCAAATGCCCAATAAAAGCCGGTGTTAGATTGACCTTCTCTGCCAGTTCTTCTTGCGTTAAACCACGCAGGCGGCGGTAGTAGGCAATTTTTAACCCGATCTGACGATATTTTTCTATATGCAGTGGTTTCATGGACAGTTCCTCCAAACACAATAATTTTATCAAATAGCGACATTCATTGACATGACTGTTCGGTTATGATATTATAATGGACAGATAGTTATGCATGTTTTACAGCACATAACTATGCGGAGGACAATATGAACAGCACCGTAATTAAATCCGAACGTCTGCTTCATATATATTGTAGACTGGTCAACGGAGAAACTTTGAGTAAGAGAGAACTGGCGCAGAAGTTTAATGTCACTGAGCGAAGTGTTCAGCGTGACATAGAAGCTCTGCGCTATTTTTTTGCGGATCAGGGTGTGCGTCAGGATGTCATCTATGATCGCAATGCCAAAGGGTATTGTTTACATGACCTGTCTCGTGGTATGCTGACTAATGGCGAAGCATTGGCAGTATGTAAAATCCTGCTGGAGAGTCGTTCTCTGTGTCAGGATGAAATGGGGCCGATCATTGATAAAATTTTGAGTCTCTGTGTGCCGGAGCAAAATAAAAAGGCTGTCAAAGCATTAATCTCTAACGAGAAATTTCACTACATCGAGCCACAGCATGGCAAAATGCTGTTGGATGGGTTGTGGGATATTGGGCAGGCCATACATAATCGCCAACTGATGGAGATCGAATATGAACGAATGAAACAGCCGCAATGTGTTAAAAGGCTTATTGAGCCGGTGGCCATTATGTTCTCGGAGTATTATTTCTATCTGGCGGCGTTTTTGCGGAATGTTGATCGCCAGACTGAATTTGAGAATCCTGACGATCTCTTTCCGACAATTTATCGCGTTGACCGTATCCGTTCCTTTAAGGTGCTGAAAGAGCATTTTCAGGTGCCATATAGCAACCGCTTCCAAGAGGGAGAATTCCGCAAACGGGTGCAATTTATGTATGGCGGTAAGTTGCAGTGTGTCAGGTTTATTTATAAAGGGTCGTCTGTGGAAGCAGTGCTTGACCGCTTGCCGACAGCAAAAGTTGCTCAGAACGATGATGAGACTTGGCTGGTTGAAGCGGAAGTTTTCGGCAAGGGTATTGAAATGTGGCTGCGATCACAAGGAGATATGGTGCAGATGGTGAGGGCTTAGAGTTAAGCTTAAAACCTTATATGATACACAAATATTATTTTTTGAGAGGAGTTTTGATAAGATGGGAATTTTTGATTGGTTTGATGATTTCGTTACATTGGGACCTGGATATGTGATTGAAGATGCTGCTTGGAATTTCAGAAATAAGGTCGATGATGTTAAAACAGACATTGAATTGCTATTTGCACCTGAGCCTTCGTCGTCACGTACAACGAGTAATGGCGCCTATGTGCAGGAAAACACAGGTGTTGTAAGTGCCGGTACCCAAACAGATAGTGCCAAAGTTAGCAAACCTGCGGTAAATAATATTTCTGCAAATAGTAATACAGCAAAAAACAATGTTAATGAAACTGTAAAGCCTAAGCTGGTTAGCAGACCTGTGACACCAGAACCTGCTATGGTTGAAGAGCATAGTGCTTCTATTGAGGAAACTGCTGAACCGCAAGAGGAACCACGCAAAATAAAAGTTGCAGAGTGGCTTGCTATGGAGATGCAACATCAAATGCCTGATATTTCGGCGCAAAAAATTGTCGAGGTGGCGATAGAGGTTATATCAATCATAACGATTGATGAGACAAAAGCCGAATCATATGTTGTTGCCAGAAAAAAAGGTATTAGTAAAGCAACTTGGCGTGAAGAACACTTTGATGCGGCACTTGGTAAGCTTGGCAACGAAGAAAATAAACAGCAATACCGTCAGCATCTTGAAGAAATACTGACAAGGTTGAAAGACAAAGTAGTAGAATTGTAAATTTAATTTTTTAGGATTTTTTGAGGAGGAATGAATTATGGCTAAAACAATTAAATTTAATCTGATCTGTGATGATCATCCTGTAAGGAACATTGAGCAGCTGTGCGAGCATTTTTCCATTGAGGATATGCTTAAATACTATAAGAACGGACTGTTTGTGCGTTGGCTGAATGTACGTGGATATGCCAAAGAAGAAGAGTTGGTAAAGGCATTGAGTGCTGAATCTGATCTTGAAACAGTAAAAGAGCTCATCAAGATTTTTGGCATTGAAACGGATGAAAAAATTGTTGAAGAAAATACGATTATGATTGAATACCAAGATAAGGAGCGAGAACGGGCTGCCAAATTTGCGGAACAAAAAATGTCTAAGGACAGTGTCATTCAAGAGCATTTTGCTGAGTATCAGCGGCTTGTTGATTGCATTATTGAAGACAAAGATAATATGGCTGTTTGCAGAGCAGCAATCAGAGAAATTGATAAGAATTACAGAGATATCTTTGATATGGATTATCGCAGACTTTTTTGGTTGCTGATTGACAAAGCACCCAAGGCTGTTTTTGCTATGCTTATGCACGATAATATGCGTGCAAAGTATACAGCTAGTAAAAATGTAAATGATGATAGTACGAAGATGCATCTGGAAATCAAGAAATTATTCTATACAGGAGATTCTACTAGGAAGATGTACAAAAGATCAGATTTAACGGAGGTAAAAAGAATTTTGGGAAGCGATCTGATAGAACACAGTAGTTCGTGGTCAGATGGTTCTGAGGAGGTAATTAGTCGCAGCGGCAAATATCTGATTTTACAGATAGGAAATCAAGATAAAGTTTATGGGTATCAAAAAGTGGATAAAAAATATGAATATAAAGAAAGTGAGGAATATAGTGATTTTTGGAATGAGTTTGTTGTTTTAGATGGTGGTTTTGCGTATATAAGCAAGGCTAGTGAAAATAAACTGTATTATATGGTGATAGAACCGCCGAAAAAAGAGGAGGAATAGAAATGAAACAAACTCCTGAAAACCTTCTTGCCTCCTATGTAGATGCACTGCGTCCAATTATTTATATCAATCATTTTGATTTTGAGGCTGTCGATGATATGATTGAGAAAATCAGCGATGGAGCCAGGATAGTAGAATTTAACAATGCACTGGGATGTATAAACTTCAAAAATAAGAGCCCTATGTCTGAATGCACTCTCATAGAGTTTCTTAAACATTGCATAGAGGATGATGCAAGGGCAGACTTTATAGACTCAGCTGTTAAACCAAATACATTTATTGTATTAAAAGATGTTCATGATAGTTTGAATGATAAGCAGGTTATTGCATTACTGAGACGCATTGCTGAATTCAGTATAAATAATCCTGTATTTAGGACTGGTCCTGTTTTTATCGTCGCATCCAAAACAGTTATACCGGTAGAACTGGAAAACTACATAACAATCTTTGATATTCCGTTGCCCGGCAATGAGGAAGTTGTAGAGGCTATTTATAAATTTATTGAAGATGTGAATATCAGTGTGTCGGATGAGGTTATTGACGATCTCGCTCTTTCCTTTAAGGGGCTTAACAAATTCCAGATACGCCAGATCCTTACCCTGGCTTATCAGGATGGCGGCTATATCGATGCTGGGGACAAGCAGCTCATTTTGCAAGAGAAAGAGCAGTTCATTAAAAAATCCGGTATGCTTGAAATTGTTAATTTCAAAGAAACTATCCAAGATATCGGCGGGTTGGAAACATTAAAGGAATGGCTTGATAAGAAAGCTAAGATTTTCCAGAACCTTGATAAGGCGATAAAATTTGGTGTAGATATTCCGAAAGGCATTATGATTGTTGGTATGCCGGGTTGCGGTAAGAGCTTGACTGCCAAAGCAACAGCTGATTTGTTCCAGTTGCCATTGGTACGTTTGGATATTGGTCGTTTGCTTGGTAAATATGTTGGCGAGTCGGAAGAAAATATGCGGAAGGCATTGAAACTTTCGGAAGCCATCAGTCCCTGTGTTCTCTGGATTGATGAGATTGAAAAAGCCTTTGCCGGTATTGGCGGTGCTGGCGGCGGTAATGATGTTACCACTCGTCTTTTTGGTCAATTCCTGACATGGATGCAAGAAAAGGAAAGTACTGTTTTCATCGTTGCTACTGCCAATGACATTTCTAATTTACCCGGTGAATTTTTGCGTAAGGGTAGATTTGATGAACTGTTCTTTGTAGATTTGCCAAACCGTGAAGAACGGCGCAAGATTTTTGAGATTCACCTGAAAAAGCGCCGCAAGTGGAATAAAGACCTGGACATTTTTTCGCTTGTTGAAAAGACTCAGGGGTATAACGGTGCGGATATAGAGGCTGTTATTAAAGAAACCATTGAGTTGGCATTTATTGAAGAAAGAAATATTTTGACAACAGATGATATTAAAGCTGTGATCGAAGATACCAAGTCGATATCGGAAACACTGAAAACCAAAATACAAAAAATTAGAGATACTGTTGCCAATATGGATATCAAAACTGCCAGCAAACCCGATCCTACAGAAACAAAAAAATAATATAACAGGAGGATGTTATCAATGACTACAACAGAAAACTATGATGGCGTATTGCTGATCAAAGATGAACGTATCTTGACGGAAGAAGAAATGAAGGCACTGCATCCTATTCAAAAGCAGTTCATAGAAAGCTATATCGCTAATAAAGATACCAAGCCTGTAGAGGAATGGCTGACTGAGGAAATGAAAAAAAGTTTGCCTGAGCATAGTGCAGAAGAAGTTGAAGCAATGAGCCAGGCAATAATTACCACTTTGCGAACACACGAAGAAAGCAAAAAATCTTTGCAGGAGTCTATCAACAATGGCCGCAGCAAAGAATCATGGTTGGCTGCTAAATTGAAAGAAGCTACATCTGCAGTTAGCACACAGGAGCGTGTTAAATATCTGCAGGATCTGGATAATGCACTGGAACTTGCTAATGCTGAGATGTCGCAAACACTGACTACCAAAGCAGGCCTGATCAATCAAAATCCCAGCTTGGATGGCTTTATTGCAGAACAGCATCATGTAAATACGTTCAATCTGAATGCAGAAGCCAGCGGCAGCCCTTTCCGTGCAAGAGTTCTTAAACCTGGTGATGCTGGTTACACCAAAAACTCTGTTGATATTGTAATTGAGGATATCATTGAGAAAAAGGTTGCAAGTAGATATCAGTGCAAATACTATAAAGATGCTAAAAGTACTACTGCTGCATTTGCCAAGGGTGATTACAGGGGGCAGCAAAAGCTTATTCCTGCAGATCAAGTAGAAGAGATAGCCTCTAAAGCTACATTTGTTATTAAGTCTCCTGATGGTATTACCAGTACTCCGCTGACAAAGGAGCAGGCTAAGATTCTGCAAAAAGAAGCACAGTCTGGCAAATGGAATGATTCTAATTGGAATGAGTATAAGATCCAAGATTTGGCATTGGGTATTGGCAAACAAGCAGGAAATGCAGCCCTTTTGGGTGCTGCAATTGGTGCAGGTACCAATATTGTTGGTAAACTGTGGAATGATGAAGAAATCGACGGACAGGAAGTAGTAGAAGATGCTATTAAAACCGGTGCGGATTTTGGTATTAAGGCGGCGGCTGCCGGTGCGCTGAAAGTTGGTGTTGAAAAAGGTGTCATTGGCGTCATTCCTAAAGGAACGCCTGCTGGCATCATTGCAAGTATTGCTTATGTTGGCATTGAAAATGTAAAAGTTGTTGGTAAAATGGTAAGCGGCGAACTGACTATGAGAGAAGGACTGGACCAGATGGGACAAGTTACAGCCTCTGCAATTGGCGGCATGGCAGTAGCAGCTAAAGGTACTTTTATTGGTGCAACTGTTGGTGGCGTATTTGGACCTGCAGGTGCTTTGGTTGGCGGATTTATAGGAGGAACTGTTGGTTATATGGCAGGCTCGGCTGTTGGTGAAACTATTGCTCGAGGATACCAAAAAGTCCGAGTTACCGTTGTCGATAAAGCTAAGCAAGTGGGCTCTGCTATTGTAGACACGGTTAGTGATTTGGCAGATAGAATTTGGGCATTGCTTCCTTTCTAATTATAATATTATAATAAGCTAAAAGACAATGAGGGTATTAGCCAAGCATTTGTAAAATTAACATATTGAATATGGATAAGTTAGCAATTTCATACTATAATGTTTTAAACTTGGGTATGTGTAGCCTCGTACAGAAAAGTATGCAGGATAATTGTAAATGAAACATTCTCTATTGTTTAAGCGAACCATCGTAGATATATTGTTGATCAAATCAATGTATGCCTTTTAGGCATTGAATACCAAGGTGGAGTTCCCTTTGAAGGTTTAAGAGAATAACAACAGAGCTGAGATTACCTCAGCTCTGTTGTATAAATTTATAATAGCTATTATGAACTAATTTCATTTTCTATATCTCTTAATAGATTAAAGAGAGCATCCCTAAACATCATATTCATATCTCGTTGTATCATCGAGACTTCTCGTTTTCTATTGTAACTTTCTCGCATCATCGGGTGCTCATATGTGAAGTCTAACAAACGTTTGAAATCATTTATTGCTTCAAGTTTTTGGGAAGCAGATGTTTGAGACTGTATTAGATCAACTAATCCCTTGCCCATATTGTATATCCAAGGAAAGTCATTCTGAAACAAGTTGAGCACAATCAAGAGCGCATATTGCTTTTGGCATGTTGGTAGAATACCATGAAGGAGCTCGTCCAAAAATATCATAGAGTTTCTTCGTGTTATACGTCTGTCAGTAACAGTTCTATCTACACGTGATAGTATGATATCAATACGCTGCCTAATATCTTCTATGCTTTCAACGATTTTTGTATCTGGGTTTCGCAATAATTTTTGGTTGTCTCTGGATAACTCTAAGATTTCTTCCATAATAGCAGATGATTGAATTTCTGCTTCGCTATGAATATCTTCAATAGAGGCTTCATCCATATCATGCAATGCATTAAGTTCTTTTGACAGTGTTGGATACCATACCTCAAAGGCTTTGTCGAGCATAATTTCGGTAATTCCATTTTCACCACAAGCTTTATTCAGTGTTTGCAGTAATTTCTTAATATCATCTTTTTCAAAAATCGTAGATTGAAATTGTAGTATGGGGCCGTTAACTTCTGATCGTTTAATATCAAACAAAAACGGGGTAACAAAAGACTTGTCCATCGTTTTAGACAGCGCACCAGCTTCAAAGGACAACCATGGAGCATGTAGATTTTCTTTGGTAACACACAGAATCCCGAATGTAGAGTTTTCAAGTTCTTTTGCAATATCAGTGCTCCATCGTGCACCTTTATCAATGTCTTCAGATGAAACATATGGTTCAATTGATTGAATGACTGAAGGGAGCCACTCTCTAAAAATTAGTCCTACCCGATGACTTTTGTTTCCAGACCAGCTAATGAACACCTTCATATCGCTGCCTCCACATAAAAAGAATTTATACTATTTTACCACAAAGTACTACAAATAACAACATCTTGCGAGTCTGGATACACAGCGATTGACGTGTTGCTCTGCATAGCTGCAATCCGATAGACGGTATGGTATTATGATAAGAAAAGGACTTCGTTGCCTCATATATGAGAAATTGCTGGTTCGAATCTTGATCTATCCACTTAACTCTTGGAAATATTACTCAAGCAAACTTCGCACCCAGGTGAGATCTTTACCATGTGTATGGGCTTTGGCTGCAACGCCGCGGGGGTGGTGGGCTGCCGCATTATAGATGCCCCGCGTGAGCGTTTGCTGGCGGTATTGACAAACAGCTTCGTGCCGTGCAACGGGCGATTCTCTGCCCTGATAGCGGTGATAACGATGTTTTTCTGTATCTTTGAGCGTAGTGTGCTGAATTCAGCTGTGGCAGCGGTGGGGCTGTTGCTGGTGATATTGCTGGGCATCGGGATGAGCTTTATCGTCACCCGGCTGCTTTCGGCGACGCTACTGCAGGGCGAGGCCGCACCCTTTGCGCTGGAGCTGCCGCCGTACCGCCGCCCGCGTATTATCGGTGTGTTGGTGCGCTCGATGCTGGACAGGACGCTTTTTGTGCTGGGGCGGGCGATGTTGGTGGCTGCTCCGGCAGGGCTGCTGATATGGGTGCTGGCCAATGTGAGTATCGGCGGGGCAAGCCTGCTGTCGCTGCTGGCGGGATGGCTGGATCCGCTGGGCGGGATTTTGGGGCTGGACGGTATGATATTGCTGGCCTTCATACTGGGGTTGCCGGCGAATGAGATAGTATTGCCGGTGCTGCTGATGGGGTATATGGCCGAGGGCACGCTGCAGGATACGGCGGCGCTGTCGGATATTCACCAACTGCTGCTGGCTAACGGCTGGACGCTGCTGACGGCGGTATGCTTTCTGGTGTTTATGCTCTTTCATTGGCCCTGCAGCACTACCTTGCTGACGATACGCAAGGAAACCGGCAGCTGGCGGTGGGCTGCATTGGCAGCGGTGCTGCCCGCGGGTATTGGCCTCGGGATGTGTATGTTGCTGAATCTGGCAATGCAGTTATTGGCATAGCATAGTGTACGGTGGGCGGTGTCATCTGATTGCAGGCAAACTGTTGGATATGATCTTTTTCTGGATATGCTCTTCTTCCGAATTGACCGATGTGGCGGCTGTCGGCAGTATGGCTTGACATTTTATGATTATTCATTATAATTATAATACGGAAAAGGGAGTCATCTGTTGATGGCTTATCCTGATTAAAATTATCTTTTTTGACGTAAAGGAGAGACAGAAAATGAAAAAGATCTTCAGTTTGCTGCTGGTGGCTGTTATGCTGCTGGGGTTGGCTGCCTGCGGCGGCACTGATAATACCAAGGAGGCTACCGTTGGCGAGACGCTGCTGGCTGACTTTCAGGAGAATGCCGAGGCTGCGCCGCAGGAGATCGCAGATGCGCTGCTGCAGAATGAGATGATCGAATTTATGGGCGCTACTATGGCTGTGGAGCCCGGCTTTCTGGTAGGTTTTGATAATGCTGAGATCACCGGTTTTGAGGAGGGTGTAATGTTTGCACCTGCTATCGGTACGATACCTTTTGTGGGCTATATCTTCACTCTGGGTGAGGATGCAGACGTTGATGCTTTCAAGCAGATGCTGCAGGATAATGCCAACCTGCGCTGGAATATCTGCACCGCCGCCGAGGAAATGATCGTGGAGAGCGAGGGTAATACGGTATTCTTCCTGATGTGCCCCACCACTTTCGAGCAGCCGGAAGAAGGCGCTGACGGCGGTATGGCGCTGAACTAAGCGGGATCAACGCATATAAGCTGTGATTGCGGGAGAAGATCCGGATCACAACACAAAATTCAGATCATAGCACAGATTTCAGCATGGCGGTCGGTTTGCCATGCTGAAATCTTTATGTAGTAAAGGGGTACTGTCGCGTGTTGTTCTCAAGTATTCCGTTTTTGTATTATTTCCTGCCGGCGGCGCTGCTACTGTATGCCGCTGTGCCTGCCGGGATGAAAAACGCCGCGCTGCTGCTGGCAAGTCTGATCTTTTATGCCTGGGGCGAGCCGCGTCTGGTGCTGCTGATGCTGCTGACGGTCTTTTGCGGCTATATCTGCGGTATTTTGACGGAGCGTTATCCCCGGCGGAAAAAGCTTTTTATGGCGCTGGTATTGATGACCTGTCTGGGTATGCTGGGGTATTTCAAATATGCCGATTTCTTTATTGCCAATTTCAATGCGGTGACCGGTTTATCGCTGCCGCTGCTGCGGGTGGCGCTGCCGGTAGGTATCAGCTTTTATACTTTCCAGATACTTAGCTATAATATCGACGTGTATCGCGGGTCGGTGGCTGCACAGCGTAATTTCATTGATCTGGCGGCGTATATTGCGTTCTTCCCGCAGTTGATTGCGGGGCCTATCGTGCGTTACAGCCATATTGCCGCCCAGCTGCGGCAGCGTACCCACAGTATTGATAAGACAGCCGAGGGTATGCGCCGGTTTATCCTGGGGCTGGCCAAAAAGATATTGCTGGCCAATCCTCTGGGTGAGCTGTGTAATATTTACCAGGGCACGGTGGATAACAGCGTACTTTTCTGCTGGCTGTATGGGGTCGCCTTTATGCTGCAGATATATTTTGATTTCTCCGGCTATAGTGATATGGCGATTGGTCTGGGCAGAATATGCGGCTTTGACCTGCCGGAAAACTTTAATTACCCGTATACTGCCAATAGCATTACCGATTTCTGGCGGCGGTGGCACATAACGCTGGGGGCGTGGTTTCGGGATTATGTGTATATACCGCTGGGCGGCTCGCGCTGCAGCAGGCTGCGGACTTTGGGCAATATTTTGCTGGTGTGGATGCTGACCGGATTCTGGCACGGTGCAGCCTGGAATTTCATTCTGTGGGGGCTGTATTTCGCCGTGCTGCTGCTGGCGGAGAAACTGTGGCTGCTTCCGTATCTGCCGAGAGCAGGGGTATGGGGCAGGGTATATGTCCTGTTGGCGGTGATGTTTGGCTTTATACTCTTTAATGCAGGGTCGGTGGGCGAGGCGCTGGATTGCCTCGGTGGCCTGTTTGGGGCAGGTGGTCTGCCTGTGGTATCGGCCGAGGCGGTGTATTATCTGCGCAGCTACGGTGTGATACTGCTGCTGGCCGTCATCGGGGCAACGCCGCTGCCCGCCAAAACAGCAGCCAGACTACCGCTGGTGCAGTATCTGGAGCCGGGTCTGCTGGTGGGTTTGCTGGTAGTTGCTACTGCCTATCTGGTGGACGGTTCTTTTGATCCGTTCCTGTATTTCCGCTTCTGAGGGGAGGTCGTTGGGTAATGAGGATGAAAAATATCGCAACGGTCTGCCTGGTGGCGGTGGTATGGCTGGGGCTTGCCGTCTGGTGCATATTGGGCGAGAAAGCCGAATATTCGGATAGCGAGCGCAGGGCGCTGGCCAAACCGCCGGAGATCTCGGTGGAGAGTATTTTGTCCGGTGATTTCGCGGCAGATCTGGAGGCATATGCGGTGGATACCTTTCCGGCGCGGGATACGTGGCGCAGTATTAAAGCCTATACCCGGCTGGGGCTTTTCAGACAGCTGGATAATAACGGCATATACCGGCAGGACGGGCATCTGGCCGCTCTGGAGGATCCTGTGAATACCGCTATGGCCGATCACGTCATCGAGCGTCTGCGCCATATCAGGGAGAAATACCTGACTGACGAGCCGGTGTATTTTGCGATGATACCGGATAAAAACAGATATCTGGCGGATATGAAGCTGGATCATGCTGCTCTGGCTGCATATATGGAGCAGGGGCTGGATTTTGCCGTGCCCATCAGGCTGGAGGATATGCTGACGGCAGAGGATTATTACAGAACGGATACGCACTGGCGGCAGGAGTGCATCACCGATGTGGCTGGCAGTATCGCAGCCGCTATGGGGGTGAGCCTGCCGGGTGAGTATGAGGAGATAACGCTGGATACGCCTTTTTATGGGGTGTACGTGGGGCAATCTGCGCTGAAATGTACGCCGGACAGTATGACGTATCTGACTAATCCCGTCATCGCAGGGCTGCAGGTAGAGGGCGCAGCCGCGGTATATGATCTGGGCAGGGCCGAGGGGCGGGATCCTTATGAAATGTTCTTGTCGGGCAATCAGCCGATCGTTACCATACGGAATCCGCAGAATGATACCGGCCGGCGGCTGATTATCTTCCGTGATTCTTTTGGTTCGTCTATCGCGCCGCTGCTGGCGCAGGGATACGCCGAAACAGTGCTGGTGGATCTGCGCTATATCTCCGGCGATATGCTGGGGGAATTTGTGGATATGACCGGCGCCGACGTGTTGATTCTGTACAGCACGCTGCTTTTGAATAATTCTGCTGCTTTGAAGTAGGCTTGTGGGCGGCAGCCAACGTAGAATATAACCGAGAGAGCCGTATTCCTCCGCCGTATGAGGGGTGCGGCTTTTGGCTTGTGTGGGCGGTGGTAAAGCTGTCGGTTGTGAAGCAGGCAGTTTTATCTTTACAAAAAGTGTTTTTGCGGGTATCATAATAAAGACGGGAGATTTGAAATAAACGCCAAGCAGCGTATTGATAAATTGGGAGGTATTATTATGCTGGAAGTGGGTATGAAAGCGCCGGATTTTGTATTACCCGATAAGGACGGTAATATGGTGAGTCTGGCAGAGCATCTGGGCAGGAAAGTGGTATTGTATTTTTATCCGCGGGATAACACACCGGGCTGCAGCCGCCAGGCCTGTGCTTTCGCACGCAGCTATCAGGGCTTTCGGGATCAGGATATAGTTGTGATCGGCGTCAGCAGGGATTCGGTGGCTTCGCATCAGAAATTTGCCGCCAAATATGAGCTGCCTTTTATATTGTTGTCTGATACTGAGCTGCAGGCTATCAAGGCATATGACGTCTGGCAGGAGAAAAAGATGTACGGCAAGGTGAGTATGGGCGTGGTACGGGCGACCTATATTATCGACGAGCAGGGGATTATAGAGAAGGTATTCCCTAAGGCCAGGCCGGACACCAATGCGGCAGAGATACTGGCCTATCTGGCGGGTGAATGAGCCGCCGTGCCCCAAAGTAATATTTGACATATGTAATTGACGGTAGTATAATATAATATGTAGATAATGTATTGGGGGAAAGGCGTTGTGTGAGAGCAGAACGCCTTTTTGCTTTTTTAGGGATGCTGACAGTGTTGCCGGTAATATAATTGATAGTATAATTCAGGGCAGTGATCTCGCAAAGATGCGGATAAAGGAGGGTACAGAGATGTATGATATGGATCTGCTGGAGAGGACGGATACTGTCAATGAGCTTTTATCCAGATATGGTGTGAAGTTTGGCATTTACAAAAACGGTGCTTTTAAGGAGCAGCTTTTTCCCTTTGACGCCATACCCAGAGTCATTGGGAAAGAGGAATTTGCGTATCTGGAGAAAGGTCTGAAGCAGCGTGTGGTGGCTCTCAATCTTTTTCTGAAAGATATTTACAGTGAGAAAAAGATCGTAAAGGATAAGGTGATACCGGAGGATTTTATTTTTGCCTCGAGCGGCTATATGGCCGAGTGTGACGGCGTAGCCCCGGCAAAAGGCATTTACTCGCATATTTCCGGTATCGATCTGGTGCAGGGCAAGGATAGGCAGTGGTACGTGCTGGAGGATAATCTGCGGGTACCGTCGGGGGCTTCGTATCCGATGATCGCCCGCGAGCTGTGCCGCCGCAGCAGCCCGATCACTTTTGCCAATAACAAGCTGGAGGATAACCGCAATTATGCTCAGCTTTTGCGGCGGACTATGGATAACGTCAATGTGGGTGGCCTCACGGTGGTGCTGACCCCCGGGCGTTATAACGCAGCTTATTTTGAGCATTCTTATCTGGCGGAGAAAACCGGGGCGCGGCTGGTGAGCAGCGCCAATCTGCGGGTGGAAAATGATAAGCTGTATTACGTTACTTATGATGGCCGGCTGGAGCAGGTCGGTGCGGTATACCGCCGCATATCGGATGAATATCTGGATCCGATCAATTTCTATGATGGTTCGCTGATCGGTGTGCCGCATCTTTATGACGTCTTTCGCAAGGGGAATGTGGCTCTGCTGAATGCCCCTGGCAACGGTATTGCGGATGATAAGGGTATTTATTACTTCGTGCCGAAGATGGTGCGCTATTATCTGGACGAAGAGCCGATACTGCAGAACGCGCCTACCTATCTGCCGTTTTATCCTGAGGATATGCAGTATGTGCTGGCTAATTTTGATAATCTGGTGCTGAAGGACGTAGCCGAGGCCGGCGGTTATGGTGTTGTCTTTGGCAATAAGATGACAAAAGAGCAGAAGGCTGAGTTTATCGAGCTGCTGCAGCAGGAGCCGCGGCGCTTTATCGCACAGGAGGTTATTGATTTCCTGGATATCGACATCCTGGAGGAGGGCAAACTGGTCCCCCGCAAGGCTGATCTGCGTGCTTTTGTATTGATGGCGGACGAACCTCTGGTGTGGAAGAGCGGGCTTACCAGATTCTCGCGCAATCCTGATTCGTTCATCGTCAATTCATCTCAGGGAGGAGGCTTTAAGGACACATGGGTATTATCTCGGTAGAACAGGCGGACAGATTGTTTTGGCTCGGCAGGTATTCCGAGCGTGTTTATACTACTTTGCGGCTGTATTCCAACAGCTTTGATGAGATGATCGACGGTATCGCCGACAGCTACCGGGATTTTTGCCGCAGTATTGATATCCCCGATGTATATGGCTCGAAAAAGGCTTTTGAGGAAAAATATCCCTTTGACGAGACTAATCCCGATTCTATAATGAGCAATTTGAACCGGGCTTATGATAATGCCATCGAATTGCGTGACGAATTGGGCTCGGAGGTCATATCCTATATTCAGTTGGCTATCTACGCTATGAACAAGGCGCGTTTCAGCAAAGCACCTCTGATCGAGATGCAAAAGGTGATGGACAATATACTGGCCTTCTGGGGGATTGCTGACGACAGCATCGATTCGGAAAAGGCACGGGATATGATCAAGGTGGGCAAGCGCATCGAGCGTATCGATCTGTATGGACGCCTGCGGATATCGCGCCGGGAGCTGCAGCGGGAGATAGACCGCCTGACCCCGCGTATAGACAGGAGCGGTCTGGTCTACAATAAAGAAAAACTGCTGTTGGTAAAAGAATTGATCGCAGCGCCGGAGATAGATTATTACCGGGTGGTAAGAGAGGTCGAGGCGGTCGTTTGATAAAGCTTGGATGTGAGGGCTTTTGATCAGATCGTTTTGCATTAAAAGCTTGTGTGAAGGAGCTTGATATAGTGGGTAAACTGCGTTTCGAGTATTGGATGGAGATAGCATACAGTGAGCCGGTAACGGAGTGTCATTATACATTCAAATGCCTGCCCCGGGATACCGAGACACAGCGGATAGAGGAGCTGAATATTGAGATCACGCCGCCGCATGAGCATCAGCAGGGCGAGGATTCCTTTGGCAACCTGATGATCTATGATAACCTGTATTGCGAGCACGACAGGTTCGGCTTTTGGATGTACGGCGTGGCGCGGACGGGGCTGGCTGAGGGCGAGCCCGTCGGGGCGGACGAATTTGTCGGCCGGTATCGTTATCCCTATGGTCTGAATCGTGCCGGGGATGGTATCAGGGCTTATTTTGCCGCCAATGCGCCGGATGCAGGATCGCCGCGCGAAAGGGCAGTGTATTTGATGCACAGACTGCACCGGGACTTTCGCTATGAGAAAGGTGTTACCAATATCAGCACTACTGCAGAGCAAGCCTGGCGTATGGGCTGCGGCGTATGCCAGGATTATGCGCATATTTTGATCGCACTGTGCCATCTGGCGGGGATACCTGCGCGCTACGTGACCGGTATGATGGCGGGCGAGGGCTACAGCCACGCCTGGGTAGAGATATTGGCTGACGGTGTGTGGTATGGGCTGGATCCGACCAATGATTGCCCGGCAGGGGAGCATTATATCAAGATAGGTATCGGCCGCGACGCTGAGGACTGCCTGATAAACAAAGGTATGGTGACCGGCGGCGGCGTCCAGACGCAGAATGTAGTGGTGCGTGTGGAAGAAGCAGAGCGGTAATTGCCGCCAAAGGAGTATGTTATGCTGAAAACTGTGGCGTCGGTGGGGCTGCCTGTCGATGAAGTGCTGGAAATCAAAAAGAACCGTATAATGCCGGATGGCGAACTGACCGGGCAGGAAAAGCGCATCAGTATCGTCACCGGTATCCACGGGGATGAGCTGGAGGGGCAATATGTCTGCTTTGAGCTGATACGCCGTATCGAAGCACAAAAGGAACTGCTGCACGGCATCGTAGATATTTATCCGGCGATGAACCCGCTGGGTATAGATTCGATCACCCGTGGTATACCGGCTTTTGACCTGGATATGAACCGGCTGTTTCCCGGGCATATCGACGGTGCGATGACGGAGTATCTGGCCTCGCAGATAGTGTCGGATCTGGAAGGCTCGGACGTGTGTATCGATATCCACGCCAGCAATCTCTTTTTGACGGAGATACCTCAGATCCGCATCAATGAGCTGCATAAGGATATGCTGCTGCCGCTGGCCAAAGAGCTGAACGTGGATTTCATCTGGATACACGGTGCGAACACCGTGCTGGAATCCACGCTGGCCTATAGCCTGAACAGCCGCGGTGTGCCGACGCTGGTGGTGGAGATGGGCGTGGGTATGCGTATCACCAGGGCTTATTGCACGCAGCTGGTGGATGGCATATTGAATCTGATGGCCACGATGGGCATTTGGGCGGGTGAGACTATACCGCCCTGCGAGGCTATAATATCCGAAGATCCTGATGATGTAAGCTATTTGAACGCCCCGACGGCAGGCGTATTCGTGCCGTGTGTGCGGCATTGGGAGCATCTGCACAAGGGCGATGAGATCGGCTGGATCATCGACCCGCTGCAGGGGCAGATATTGGAGAAAATATTGTCGCCGGTGGATGGCGTGCTCTTTACCATCCGGGAGTATCCGATCGTGGATCACGGTTCGCTGGTGGGCAGATTGCTGCGCGAAGAAGTCTGGCAGAAATAGTGCAGATTGGCGGCACAGCCTGACGGTAAAATCTCTAAAGCCGTCTGAGCCCGCGCGCACCGGCCGATATGCAGGTCCTGTTGGCAGACAGCATAGAGCGATGTGCGCGGGGCAATAAACCAAAAGGGGTGGGTGGGACGTAGTCCCGCGATAGTGGGACAACCTCCAAAAAACCGACAGCTTTATACAGTTTTGTGTCTGGTTACGTCACCCCGCTATCCTTTCATCCTGACGGGGACATTCATTTGAGTACCGGCGGGTGAGAAAAATATTTGGTTTTGGGCACCAAAGTAAAAGTATGGCAAAACAGTAGGATATACAGAAGGACAGAAAGATAGAAGATGAAAAAGAGAATTATTTTTGAGACAAGCTCTCTCTATCGCGATGCTTTTCGCGTGCGGGGCTTCGAGTTTGGCGAGGGTGCCAGGTCGGCCTGCATCATTGGCAGTATGCGCGGCAACGAAGTACAGCAGATCTACATATGCTCGCAATTAGTAAAAAAGCTGAAAAGCCTGGAAGAGCAGGGGCGCATACGCCCGGGGCACAGCATTATGGTGATACCATCCGTCAATCCGTATTCGATGAACAGCAAGGAGCGTTTTTGGACAACGGACAAGACTGATATCAACCGGATGTTCCCGGGGTATGACCTGGGCGAGACTACCCAGCGCATAGCGGCAGGGATTTTCGAGGCGATCAGGGGCTATCAGTTTGGTATTCAGTTTACTTCCTTTTATATGCCGGGCAGATTTATGCCGCACGTGCGTATGATGCAGACAGGCTTTGAGGATCTGGAGTTGGCCAAACAGTTTGGTATGCCGTACGTCATCCTGCGTAAGGTGCGCCCGTATGATACCACGACGCTGAATTACAACTGGCAGATCTGGGCGACTAAGGCCTTCAGCATTTACAGTACCTCGACGCCCGAGATCGACAAGGAGAGCGCGCGGGATGCCATACACAGCGTACTGCGCTTCCTGGCACGGCAGCAGATCATTGACTATACCACGCACGACGGTTATATATCATCGGTGGTGGTGGATACGGATATGGTATCTGTCCGCACCAAAACAGCCGGTATTTTTGACAGCAAAGTGCGTGTAGGAGCCGAGATCGCACAGGGTCAGCTATTGGCGCAGATAATCGACCCGCTGGAGGGCGAGGTCAAAGAAGAACTGGTATCGCCGGTGGACGGCATTGTTTTCTTTGGGCATAACGAGCCGTTGACCTATGCCAATACCGCGGTCATAAAGATCGTATCGGGTGGTCTGTAAATAAGTAATTGAGATTCAGCCTGTTGATTTTTTGTGGATGGTGGGATGTGCCACAGAAACGAGTGTGCTGCAACCAAAAAAACTCTCCCAATTATGCCAAAGTGTCGGTAGTCCAAACGCCGGCACTTTTGTTAATCATTGAAATAGTCAGTGTGATATGACAGAGTGATCAGAAAGACAAATGATGGTTTAACGAACTGACAGCAACAGCGAGTTGCTTGTTTCTTTGCCGGCCTCACTGTATAATAATTGTGAGGTGATGAGTTTATGGACACAAAGGATATTATTCTGAATCTTAGAACAAAAAAAGGCCTGTCCCAAGACGAACTTGCTGAAAAAGTTTTTGTAACTCGTCAGGCAGTATCCCGTTGGGAAAACGGAGAAACCACGCCAAACACGGAAACATTAAAACTGCTTTCCAAACTGTTCGATGTTTCCATCAATACACTCCTGGGGTCTCCGAGAGAACTTGTTTGCCAATGCTGCGGTATGCCATTGGAAGACTCCAGTATCAGTAAGGAGCCGGATGGTTTTTTTAACGAAGAATACTGTAAATGGTGTTATGCAGATGGAGAATATATGTATCACGATATGGATGATTTGATTGAGGTCTGTGTAAACCATATGGCAAATGAGCAGTTTACTCCCGAACGGGTACGCGCATATATGAAAGATATGCTTCCGAAACTGAACTATTGGAAACAATATACGAATTTGGCCGGGGCAGAAAAGTTTAACGAATTCAAAAAGCAGCTTATGGATGAAATAAATGCTTTACACATAGAAGGAATGCCGAAGGTCGAAAAACTCAATGCACTTGTAGGGGGATATATCAACCTTGAATATAGACTTCCCAACGGAAAATACGCAAAGTTCTTAGATGATAACGCAACTTATTTGGGAAATCAACTGGAATGTGAATTCGGTGGAAACAGGTGTTTCGGGATCGCTGCCAATATGGACTTTATTTTGATATCTACTTATGAAGAAAACGGTGAAACCCCTGAGTTGGTAATTTATAAAAAAAGATAGATTCCAATTTGACAGTCTGTCCAGAGGCTCTCTTTCGATAAGGAAGAGAGCAATTCCTGTGATTTTGATGCAAAAATTTCCGAGATATACATTTCCACACCTTAACCGTATTGGGAGAAAAACCTACGTTTTTGTTCAGGAAAAAAATACCGCAGGCTGTGCTTTTATGTGCGCTGCCGGCGGTATTTTTATGTACTCATATGTTGGTAAAAATCAGGGCTGGGGCTTGTCCATACCGCAGGGGTAGGCCTGGGCAGCGGCGCAGCGTTCGAATTCTACCGTTTCATAATGGCGGAAGCCGCCCGAGAAATTGTAGCAATCGAAGCCGTGCTGTGCCAGAATGCGGCAGGCGATATAGCTGCGAATGCCGCTGCGGCAGATGACGTAGACCGGCTTGCCGGTGGGTAACTCACCCAGACGGTCGCGCAGGTCATCCAGCGGTATATTGATGAAGCCGTCAATGTGTCCCTGGGCATATTCCCTGATGGTGCGTACATCCAGCAGAGTGATACTGCCATCGCGGGGGAGTGCGGGGACATCCTCCCAGAAGAATTGCTGCAGCAGGCCGGTACTGAGGTTCTCAGCCATAAAGCCTGCCATATTGACGGGATCCTTGGCGGAGGAATATGGCGGTGCATAGGCCAGATCGAGGTATTTGAGCCGGATAGCGTTCATACCGGCGTGGATGGCGGCAGCCAGCACGTAGATGCGCTTATCGACGCCTTCATAACCGACGATCTGGGCACCCAGCAGCTTGTAAGAAGCCTTATCAAACAGGACTTTGACAGTCATTACCTTGCCGCCGGGGTAATAACCGGCGTGATTGTCGGGGGATAGATAAATTTTGTCATATTCGATACCGGATTGACGGGCGGCGCGCTCGTTGATGCCGGTGGCGGCGATCGTCATATCAAATAGCTTGAGGACCGAGGAACCTTGCGAGCCGGGATAACGGCTGTCGCGGCCGCAGATATTATCGGCGGCGATACGACCCTGACGGTTGGCCGGGCCGGCCAGCGAGATCAGCGTATCCTGCCCGGTGACGAAGTGCCGGACCTGCACGGCATCGCCGACGGCAAAGATGTCCGGTATTGATGTCTCCATACGGTCATTTACCACGATACTGCCGCGGATGCCGAGCTGCAGGCCGGCCTGACGTGCCAGATCGGTATCCGGGGTGACGCCGATGGCCAGGACTGCCATATCGGCCGTTAGTTGCCGGCCATCGGCCAGCAGAGTGGTGATGCCGCCATCG
>JAFQHB010000089.1 GCA_017398165.1 Bacillota bacterium | reverse complement strand
TATACTTCCCCCGGGGCAGGCGGTAATTTTTTATTTATCCGTCATCAAACCATCAACATACTCGTTATAAAGCTCGGTTAGTTTATCTTTATCGGCCGCCGTTTCTTCATCCAATGTCGAACGGAAATACTGCAGAAGCGCGTTACCCGAAAGTATTTTCTGCACCAGCGGAGCGGCCAGCTCTATATACTCCTGCTGTGTCATATCCAGGCCGTCCATATATTGCTGCATCAATGCCATCGTCTGCCCGGCAGATGTACGCTCGGCTTCGCTTTCACTATCGAGGTTATCGTTTATCAGGGTAAACATATCCTCCAGATACTGACGGGCTTCATCCAGACTGACACTGATACCCAGCCGCTCGGCCTCCGCAAAAATCGTCTGACGCCGCTTCAGCGTATCTATTATTTCCGCGTCGGTCATCGTCTTGCCGGTCGCCGCCAGATTAGCCTTCATCAATGCGACCTCCTGCTCCGATACCGAATAATTGTCCGAATCGGACTGACCGCACAGAACGAATACCGCAGCGCAGGCAATCACAGCCGCAAGAATCACCGGCAAAAGCAGAATTTTATGCTTCATCATCTGTCCCTCCTTTTTTATTATCCATTAAAAAGCGCAAAATAGCAATACCTTTGCGGCCGGCAACACAAACAAAACCGCCCGCCCCGTGGGATATGCTCCCCCGGGGCGGGCGGTAATTTATGCTTTTATAATGCTTTATGGCAGGATTACTTAACAGCCTTGGGGCCTGCGGCAGCGATCTCTTCCTCAACACCGTTGTAGGTCTTGAAGTTTTCTGCGAAGAGCTGTGCCAGCTTCCTGGCGGTCTCGTCATAAGCGGCTTTATCCTCCCAGGTAGCTCTGGGGTTCAGCACTTCATCAGGCACGTTGGGGCAGGTCTTGGGGATGGACAGGCCAAAGATGGGATCTACCTCGTACTCTACGTTCTTCAGTTCGCCGTTCAGCGCAGCGGTGACCATAGCACGGGTATAAGCCAGCTTCATACGGGAGCCCACACCGTAGGGGCCGCCGGTCCAGCCGGTATTCAGCATATAGACCTCAGCACCGTACTTGCTGATGTTCTCACGCAGCAGAGCAGCGTACTCGCCAACTGCACGGGGCAGGAAAGGAGCGCCGAAGCCAGCCGAGAAAGTAGCCTGGGGCTCGGTGATGCCGCGCTCGGTACCGGCCAGTTTGCTGGTGTAGCCCGAGAGATAGTAGTAGCTGGCCTGATTGCGATCCAGACGGGATACCGGGGGCAGCACACCGAAAGCATCGGCAGTCAGGAAGATAATGGCAGCAGGCTGACCGCCGCGGCCTTCCAGTACTGCGCCGGGGATATGCTCGACAGGATAGCCGGTACGGATGTTCTCGGTCAGGCTGTCGTCGTCATAATCGGCAACGCGGGTCTCGGGATCCATAACCACGTTTTCGATAACCGCACCGAATTTGATAGCGTCCCAAATCTGGGGCTCGCCCTCTTTGGAGAGCTTGATGGCCTTGGCATAGCAGCCGCCCTCGAAATTGAACACGCCTTCTTCGGACCAGCCGTGCTCATCATCGCCGATGAGCTGACGGTCGGGATCAGCGGAAAGGGTGGTCTTGCCGGTGCCGGACAGACCGAAGAACAGAGCGGTCTTGCCGTCCTCACCGATATTGGCCGAGCAGTGCATCGGGCAGACGCCGCGCTCGGGCATAAAGTAGTTCATAAAGCTGAAGCAGGATTTCTTCATCTCGCCGGCATAGGCTGCAGCACCGATCAGGATCTCCTTGCTGGTGAAATTCAGCAGAATGAAAGCCTCGGAATTGGTGCCGTCCAGCTCGGGGATAGCCTTGAAGCCGGGGGTGCATACCAGAGTCACCTCAGGCTCAAAAGTCGCAGCCTCCTCGGCAGTGGGGCGGCGCAGCAGCTGATGAATGAACAGATTCTGCCAGGCGTACTCGTTGATGACGCGTACCGGGATGCGGTAGGTCGGGTCGGCACCGATGTAGCCGTCGAAAACGAATACGTCTTTGCCCTCCAGATATGCTTTCTGACGGCTCTTGATAGCCTCGAATTTATCAGCGGGGAAGGGTTTGTTGATCTTGCCCCAATCTACGGTATCACGGGTGGTATCGTCCTCGACGACGAAGCGATCCTCAGGCGAGCGGCCGGTGTATTTGCCGGTCTCGACAGCCAGCGCACCGGTGGAGGACAAAACGCCCTCGCCGCGGCTCAAAGCCTGCTCTACCAGCTGAACGGGCGGCAGATTATCATATACTTCGCCCAGATTGATGTAACCGGCAGCGGCCAGTTTTTCTTTCATAGTCATGATCGTGTGATCCTTTCCGGATGTCTCTTTTTTCAGTAGCTATTTGTGCAATAATCCTTTTATCAAATAGCTCTGCCCTACTCTATGCTGCCCAAGCGGCAGTTATCTCTTTGGTGCACGTTATAATAGCGTGCATATCCGGCATTTACCCCAAATAAAATGCCCTGAATTTAATATCTGAAATTAGATGCCAAAGAAGCGTTTGATCTCGATCTCGGCGTTTTCTACGCTGTCGGAGCCGTGGATCAGGTTCTCGCTGGTGCAGAAAGCGTAATCGCCGCGAATGGTGCCGGGAGCAGCCTCTTCCCACTTGGTTGCGCCCATCAGGATACGCATACCCTGAACAACATCGGGACCTTCTACAATCATAGCCAGTACCGGGCCGGAAACCATATACTCAACAACTTCCGGGAAGAAAGGCTTATCAGCAATGTGTGCGTAGTGCTCTTTCAAAACCTCCTCGGTCAACATAATAGTCTTGGCCTCGACGATTTTGTAGCCTTTGCGCTCAATACGGGAAATGATCTCGCCGGCAACGCCGCGTTTCAGAGCGTCGGGCTTCAGCATAATGTAAGTACGTTCCATAGTGTGATTCTCCTTGCTTATAATTTATTATTTTTTAGTAAAATTATGGCAATAAATAATACATCTACTGCCTGTACGGCAAACAACAGCAGGCATCCTGCCAAAGATACCCATACACTTGAATTATACTATATCTTAAACTTGACTGTCAACAAATTGCGTGGCTTTTCAACGCGTCTGCTGTGGACTTTTTTGCCGTATAGCGAATAAAAACGCAAGATTTACGGAGGCAGACGCAAACTAATAGTACTATATCTGTTCTTGCCTGTTACGACTTTATATGTTAAGCTATAAACAAATAAAGCCTCCCTTGTGCAAAGGGAGGTGCCCCAAAGGGGCGGAGGGATTGCCGCTGCAATATCAACCCCTCAGTCAGCTGCGCTGACAGCTCCCCTTACACGGGGAAGCCTTTCGAAAACTGATACTTATTACAAAAAATCCGACCTGCTGTATTCAACGCAGGTCGGATTAACTTTTTTATGCGAGCTCCAGCTGGTCGGTAAAGCTGATCGGCAGCACGCTCAGCGAGATCTCGCCGGTGCGGATGATCTCAATGATGCCGTATTTCTTCATCAGCTCACAGAAGGAGTCGATCTTCTTACTGTCGTTGGTGACCTCGATGACCATAGCCTCGGCATTGAAGTCGATAATGCGGCCCATAAAGACATCGACGATACTCATAATCTCCTGACGGTATTCGTCGGAAGTCCTGATCTTGACCAGCGCCAGCTCACGGCTCATCGAGCCGACCTTGGGCAGATGTACCACGCGGAATACCTGCACCAGCTTTTCAATCTGGGCGATGATCTGCTCCAGCTGCCAGTCCTCCTCGATCTGGACGACCAGAGATATACGGGTAACGTTGGGCTTTTCAGTCTTGGAGGCAGCGATAGATTCGATATTATAACCGCGGCGGGAGATCAGACCGGAAACGTGAGTCAATACGCCGGGGCTGTCTTCTACAAGTACTGCCAGCTTCTTTCTTTTTGCCATCAGCAGTCGCCTCCTTCAAATACCATTTCGGACAGGGATTTGCCGGGAGCCACCATCGGCATTACATTCTCCAGCTCATCCACCAGCACGTCGATAATGACAGGGCCGTCAACAGCCCGCGCCTGCTCCAGAGCGGCACGCAGATCCTGCGGGCGACTGACGGTAATTCCGGTGCAGCCCATCGCCTCGCCCAGCTTGGCAAAGCTCATCTGCAGGTGATGCTTGGATGCCGACATCCGCTGGTTATAAAACATCCGCTGCCACTGGCGCACCATACCCAGACCGCGATTGTTCAGAATCATCATCTTGACGGGCAGACCCTCCTCGGCCAGGGTGGCCATCTCCTGACAGTTCATCATAATCGAGCCGTCGCTGGATACCAGCCAGACCTCGCGGCCATCGGCCGTCAGTGCTGCGCCGAGTGCGGCAGGCAGGCCGTAGCCCATAGTACCCAGACCGCCGCTGGTGAGAAACGTGCGCGGGTTTTTGAACTGCATATACTGTGCCGTCCACATCTGATGCTGGCCGACGTCGGTAACGATTACCGCCTCGCCGCCGGTCATATCCTTCAGTTCTTCCAGTGCGGCCTGCGGCTTGATGACCTGATCGGATTTTTCATAGCTCAGGATATGTTCGGTCTTCCACTTAGCACAGGAAGCCAGCCAATCGGTGATGTTGCCGGTCATAGCCTGCTGCAGCAGCAGATCGAGCGACCATTTCAGATCACCCTGCAGGCGATAATCGACACGTACGTTTTTATTGAATTCCGCCGGGTCAATATCCAGATGCACCACGCGGGCACCGGCGGCAAAGGTATTGAGAGTACCTGTGACACGGTCATCAAAGCGCACACCCATACCAATCAGCAGGTCGGCGTGCTGTACCGCCATATTGGCGGCGTATGTGCCGTGCATACCCAGCATACCCAGATGCAGATCATCATCGGTGGGGAATGCGGTCAGACCCATCAGGCTGGCTGTTACCGGGATATTGGTCTTGGCGACGAACTCCCGCAGCAGCCCGGATGCGCCGGAGCTGACCACACCGCCGCCTACGAAAAGCACCGGGCTGTGGCTGCGGCTGATGGCATCACAGATAGCCTGCAGATCAGCCGTGCTGCCCTCGTATTTGGGATGATAACCCCAGGTAAAGCCGGCTACCGTCTCGGGGTAATCCCACTCGGCAGTATCGAGGAAAATATCCTTGGGTATATCAACGACGACCGGACCGGGGCGGCCGGTGGATGCCAGATAAAAGGCTTTCTTCATAATTACTGCCAGATCATTGATATCCTGCACCAGAAAATTGTGCTTGGTGATCGGCGTGGTAACGCCCATAATATCGGCTTCCTGGAAAGAATCCTTGCCGATGGAGGCACGCGGTACCTGACAGGTGATGCAGACCATCGGGATAGAATCCATATTGGCGGTGGCGATACCCGTCACCAGAGTGGTAGAGCCGGGGCCGGAGGTAGAGATGCTCACACCGACCTTGCCGGAGAGGCGGGCATAGCCGTCGGCAGCGTGTACCGCACCCTGCTCGTGCCGTGTCAGCACGTGATGCAGGCCGCTGTCATACAGTGCGTCATAAAGCGGCAGCGCCTGACCGCCGGGATAACCGAAAACTGTGTCGATGCCTTCTGCTTTGATGGCTTCTACCACCATCTGAGCGCCGTTTAATTGCATGCTTCTGCCTCCTTTACAGCCAGCCAGATGGCACACTCCAGACGTGCCCGG
>JAFQHB010000088.1 GCA_017398165.1 Bacillota bacterium | reverse complement strand
GACATTATAGCTCTCACCCTTGCGGCCGACAGCCACCGGCGAGATCACCGGGATATACCCCTGATCCAGCAGCGAATTGAGCAGGTCGGCATTTACCGACTCGATCTCACCCACCAGACCGAGATCGACATCGTGCTCACCCTTGGCGTCCTCCACCACGGTATGCTGTTTGTGCGCCACCAGCAAATTGGCATCCGCACCGGAGAGGCCTACCGCCGAGCCGCCGTTTTGGTTGATATATTTGACGATACTGCGATTTACCTTGCCGGTCAACACCATCTCGACCACCTGCATAGCGGCTTCGTCCGTCACACGCTGGCCATTGATGAAATGCGATTCGATCTCCATTCTGTCCAGCATTTTATTGATATCCGGCCCGCCGCCGTGGACGACCACCGGCCGCATACCGACCAGCTGCATCAGCACGATATCCTTGATGACGGCCTCTTTCAGATCGTCATTGATCATAGCGTTGCCGCCGTATTTGATGACCACCGTCTTGCCGTGAAATTTCTTGATATAAGGCAGTGCCTCTACCAGTATCGAGGCTTTATCTATCGCCGTAATCTCTTTCATTATGTAATAACTCCTGCCGATATTAAACTTTTGTATTTCTTATCCCGCCACCCGAGGATTTTTTTCTGTTTGCCGTCAAAGCAGTGGTTTGCACCGCGATACTGCTCCCCCCGAGGGGCCACAAACAGCCCCGAAAATCTGACTAACTGCGATAATCCGCATTGATGCTCACATACTCGTGGCTCAGATCACAGCCCCAGGCCACAGCCTCGGCATCACCGGCGCCCAGATCCAGCAAAATTGCGATCTCGCGTTCCTTCAGGATCTTCGCCGCCACTTCTTCGTCAAAAGCCAAACCGCCGCCGTTGGCCATCAGCTGTATCGCACCGGCAGCACTCTGCAGCGTCAAATTGACATTAGCAGGGTCAAACTGCGCGCCGGAATACCCGGCCGCACAGATAATACGCCCCCAGTTGGCATCCTCACCAAAGAATGCCGCCTTGACCAGACTGGAGCCCACGACAGCCTTGGCAGCCAGACGAGCGTCCTTAATATCCGCCGCACCGCTGACGGTACACTCCAGCAGTTTGGTAGCGCCCTCGCCGTCATAAGCCATCAGTTTGGCCAGCCTGCCCGCCACCAGGGTCAGCGCCGCCAAAAACTCGGCATAGCCCTCGCCGCCTGCCTGTACCGGCCCATTGGCGGCAGCACCGCCTGCCAGTACCAGCATAGTATCATTGGTACTGGTATCACCGTCCACAGTGACCATATTAAACGTGGCATCGGCAGCCTCGCTCACCGCCTGCTGCAGGGCTGCCGGCTCGATAGCCAGATCGGTGGTGATAAAGCACAGCATAGTCGCCATATTGGGGTGGATCATACCACTGCCCTTGGCCATACCGCCGACAGTGATGGTCTTGCCCTGATATTCATACTGCACAGCGCACTCCTTGCTGCACAGATCGGTCGTCATAATAGCCTGGGCAGCATCCGCCGCACCATCATGCGAGAGCGCCGCCGCACAGGCATCAATACCCGACAGGATCACATCCATCGGCATCTGCACACCGATAACGCCGGTGCTGCATACCAGCACCTGCCCGGCAGGTATCCCCAGCGCCGCGCCGGCAGTCTCCGCCATTTTGGCAGCATCGGCCGCACCCTGTTCACCGGTGCAGGCATTGGCGTTGCCGCTGTTGACGATGATCGCCCGCGCACTGCCGCCGGCATTGACACCACGCGACCAATTCACCGGTGCTGCCGCGAATTTATTCTGGGTGAAAACACCGCCGCAGACGGCCTCGCCCTCACAGAAAATCAGTGCCATATCTTTCTTGTCGGCGTTTTTCTTGACGCCTGCGTGCACACCGGCGGCCATAAAGCCTGCCGCTGCCGTCACACCACCGCTAATCTCTTTAATGCTCATCTATTTATCCGTCACTTTCCTCTTTAGTCTTGCCGCAATTTTTTACTTCATATATATAATTGTTATATAACCGCGCAATAATTGCCGGTAGTTGCTCTGAAATTATCCCCTATTGCTCACGGCTGTATCAATCAATATACGCCGGCGTGTATACATATGCACACGCACCGGCGCATTTCTTCTATAATCAAGCCAGGCCATATTAAATTGAGCCCTTAATTATTAAATCAGACATGGAACTCAGCCGCATCACGGAGCCAGCGGTATCTGCATCAGCCCCATAGTCTCCGGCACATCGAAT
>JAFQHB010000087.1 GCA_017398165.1 Bacillota bacterium | reverse complement strand
GGGCAGTATGTTGGAGAGGCTGCAAAATGCCGTTACCATTTTATCCATTATGGTGACGTGGAGCCTGGAGAATGCTATCGAGACGGCCGACAGTATGAAGAGCCGCGGCTATGGGCTGCCCGGGCGTACGGCTTTTTCGATCTATCGTTTTGATGATCGGGATAAAGCTGCGCTCTGTTGGCTGGCTTACTGTGGGTTTTATATAACGTCCGGCTGGATCAGCGGTGGTATGGCGTGGCGGTATTATCCCGATATCCGGGGTGTCTGGGCCGGGGCTTTCCCGATCAGCTTTCAGCTGGTATATCTGGCGCTGTGCCTGACGCCGGTGATTCTGGACATATGGGAGGACAGAAAATGGCAGCGTTTGCGATACGAAACCTGAGCTTTGCCTATCCTGAGCAAAAGGACAACACTATCGAGGATGTGTCGCTGGATATCGAGCCGGGTGAATTTGTCATTCTTTGCGGGCCTTCCGGATGCGGCAAATCGACTTTGCTGCGGCAGCTAAAGACCGTATTGGCTCCGCACGGCCGCCGCAGCGGCGATATATTGTTTGAGGGTGTGCCGCTGGATGAGCTGGATCAGCGGACGCAGAGCCAGAAGATCGGTTTTGTGCAGCAATCGCCGGAGAACCAGATCGTGACGGATAAGGTGTGGCACGAGCTGGCTTTTGGGCTGGAGAGCCTCGGCTATGATACGCTGACGATACGCCGCCGGGTGGCGGAGATGGCATCGTTTTTTGGTATCCAGACGTGGTTTTACAAAAACGTCACCGAGCTGTCGGGCGGGCAAAAACAACTGCTCAATCTGGCCTCGGTGATGGCGATGCAGCCCAGTGTGTTGATATTGGACGAGCCGACCAGCCAGCTCGACCCTATTGCGGCATCGGATTTTCTGGCGACACTCGGCAAGATCAACCGCGAGCTGGGTACGACTATTATCCTGACCGAACACCGTCTGGAGGAGGCTTTCCCGCTGGCGACCAGAGTGGCTGTTATGGATAAGGGAAGGCTGCTTTGTACCGGCGGACCGGCCGAGGTGGGCAAGCTGCTGAAGCACAAAGGACATTCGATGTTTTTGGCGATGCCGACGGCTATGCGTGTGTGGGCGGCAGTGCCCAATGAGGCGGAATGTCCCGTCACCGTGCGGGAGGGTCGGGATTGGCTGACCGGTTTTGCAGCGGCAAACCCGCTGGCAGATATCCCGGATGAGCCGCATTATGCCTACCCTGGGGATATCGCCATTACGGCGGATGATTTGTGGTTTAAGTATGAGAAGGATGCGCCGGATATTGTCAAAGGACTGTCGCTCAATGTGCGGCAGGGTGAGTTTATGGCACTGCTGGGCGGCAACGGCACCGGCAAGACCACCAGCCTGAAAATGCTGGCCGGTTTATTGCAACCTTACCGCGGGCAGGTACGCATCAACGGCAGCGTGGGTGTGCTGCCGCAGGATCCGCAATCGCTGTTCGTCAAAAAAACTGTGCGGGAGGATCTTTTTGAGATACTGCGCGGCAGCAGGCTGAGCCGGGAGGATAAAGAGGCTGGTGTGGCGCAGGTGGTGCGGCTCTGTCGGCTGGAGGAGCTGATCGATCGCCATCCGTATGATCTATCCGGCGGCGAGCAGCAGCG
>JAFQHB010000086.1 GCA_017398165.1 Bacillota bacterium | reverse complement strand
GTAAATGGCGGGGCGGCCGCAAAATGGCGATGAATTTTTTTGCAGAATACACTTGATTTTTTTGTCGTTTCTTGCTATCTTATTATTAGCAGGTCGGGCAGAAGAGCCGACCTTATTTTTGAATGAGTTCGAATTATATTAAGGGGGAAAGAATTATGTTCAGAATTACCGAGGAATGTATCTCTTGCGGCACCTGTGCTGCCAGCTGTCCGGCAGGCGCTATCAGCGCCGGCGATTCTACTTATGTTATCGATCAGGAGAAATGCGAGCAGTGCGGTCTGTGCGCTATGGAGTGTCCTTGCGGCGCTATCGTAGAGGAGTAATCTGCTGCTGCATAATGGCAAAATAATAATTGCGAAAATAAAGACGGTGCTTTTGTGGCTATTGCGATGAAAGTACCGTCTTTTTTCTGTGTCGGGCATAGCAGCTGCCCCGCCGTGGGGGAAATAATCTGCCGGGGCGGTTGTTTTATATGGTGGTGTTGTGTTATAATAAAATGGATTATATCCTGGTGTTATTATGGGGTATAAGGGCACGCGTGTGTGCGTGCGGAGAGTCATTGGGATAGGAGCAGGTTATGGATATGCAATACATAGCCGGGCTGGAGGAACGGCTCGGTATCGGATTTGACGCTGCCAACGTGCCGCAGCACGTGGCTATCGTGATGGATGGCAACGGACGCTGGGCCAAACAGCGCGGGCTGGGGCGCAGCGCCGGGCATCGTGCCGGGGTAGAGGCGCTGGAGGGTATCGTGGAGGCCTGCCGCAAGATGGATGTGCGTTACCTGACGGTATATGCTTTCTCGACTGAGAACTGGCGGCGGCCGCTGGCAGAGGTAAACACACTGATGAGTCTGCTGAGCGAGTTTGCGGCTAATAAGCTGACCAGGCTGCGGGATAATCAGGTGCGGGTGCAGATTCTGGGCGATTTTGACGGGCTGCCGCTGTTGCAGCGGGCGGCACTGCAGCGTCTGATGGACGCGACTGACCATTGTCGGGGCTTGCAGCTCAATCTGGCGCTGAATTACGGCGGCCGGGCGGAGATATTGCGTGCGCTGAAGCAGGCAGCGGCTGATATGACGCCGGAGGAGCTGCAGCGGATGACCGAGGAGGACTTTGGCGGGTATCTGCACACCGCGGGGCAGCCTGACCCGGATCTGCTGATCCGTACATCGGGTGAGATCAGGCTGAGTAATTTCCTGCTGTGGCAGCTGGCTTATGCCGAGTTTTATTTTACCGATGTGCTGTGGCCGGATTTTGATGAAGCGGAGTTCTTCCGCGCTGTATGCAGTTATCAGCAGCGTTCGCGGCGCTTTGGCGCTGTGGAGCCGGGCAGTACTGACTGATCGGCGGCTGGCGGGGAGGTGTTAGGATGTTTTGGGAAAGAGTGGTCAGCAGTATCGTGATCGTGGCGGTGCTATTTGGCGGTATGTATGTGGGCGGCCTGGCATGGACGGCGCTGGTGGGTCTGCTGATACTGGGCGCGCTGAAGGAATACGCTGATATGATGAAGCTGAAAGGCTATCCGCAGCCGCTGTGGCTGCTGTGGTTGCTGGCGGTGCTGGTGGTGGTTATGCAGAGCTATCATATAGGTATTATCAGCGAGATGGCGGTATTGGTGGCTTTTGTATCGCTGGTGCTGTGGCTGGTGACGACGCAGGAGGAGTTTTCGCGCTTTGCTTTTGCGCTCGTCGGGTATATGATGATAGCCTGGTCGTTATCCTTCCTGATTTGTCTGGAGAATATTTATGAAGGCTGGTGGGTATGCCTGCTGGCGTTCCTGATCACGTGGTCGACAGACGCCGGGGCGTATTGTGTGGGGATGCTCTTTGGGCGGCATCAGATGGCGCCGGTCATCAGCCCCAAGAAAAGCTGGGAGGGTGCTGTCGGCGGTGTGCTCATCACTATGCTGGTGGTCTCGCTGTATAATTTCTTCTTTTTGCATTATGATGCGCTCTTTATGCTGGTGCTGGCGCTGTTTTGCTCGATAGCCGGGCAGATCGGTGATCTGACGGAATCCTGGATGAAACGCTGGGTAGGCATTAAGGACTCGGGTAATCTGATACCCGGGCACGGCGGTCTGCTGGACAGGTTTGACAGTATGATGCTGTTGGCGCCGATATTGTATTATCTTTTGATCCTCTATCATAGTATTGAGATATATTTCAATATTTTGTAAGGGGAGCGGCCGATGTTGGCGTCCTGCTTGATGCCGTTTTTGCTGGCGCTTTTTTTAGCATTGATACTGGAGCCGCCGGTGGCGCTGCTGACGGCGGCCTACGGCAGCCGCCGGTTGGCGGCGACGCTGGTTTTCGGTGCTTTTTTATGTTTGGTACTGTTGCTGGTGGGGCTGGGTATATCGACGCTTTTTGCCGAGACTCAGGTGCTGCTGCGGCGTATGATGGATCTGGACCTGCCGGATGACTGGCTGCTGGGCGGTCTGGAAAGCTTTGGGCTGGATATGGTCGCCGGGCTGGCACATTTGCTGCGGGCTACGCCATCGGCGATGGTGGCACTTTTTGTGACGCTTTTTGCCACGTATTATCTGTGCGTGGAGCCTGACCTGCCGATGCGGGCGGTCAGTATTTTATCGCCTAAGGGGAGTAGAATGGATATTAAGCGCATCTACAAGCATACCGTGACGGCCTTCAGCGCGTATCTGCGGGCGCAGGTGGCGGTAATGCTGGTGAGTATGGTGTTGGCAACGCTGGGGCTGTATCTGCTGGGCTTTGATTATGTGCTGCTCTGCGGGCTGCTGGTGGGCATAGCCGAGCTGCTGCCGGTACTGGGGCCGGGTGCGGTGCTGCTGCCGTGGTCACTCTTTATGCTGGTGATGGGGGAGACGCACAAATGCCTGGGGCTGCTGGGGATATTCGTCTGCATCACGGTGGTGCGGCAATTCGTGGAGCCCAAGGTGCTGGGCGATGGGCTGGGCCTGCATCCGCTGGCGGCGCTGGCGGCGGGCTTTGTGGGTCTGCTGGTGTTTGGGCCGTTTGGTTTCTTCTTGGGGCCGCTGCTGTTGAGTTTGGCCTGGATGTTTTACCGCGAGAGCAGACAGCCTAAGGGTGGCACGCCGCAGGATGTGCCGCAGGAGCGCAAAAAGCTGCCCGGCGGCAAGTGATATTCAGGTGATTTGTGATATATAGGGGCTGCATTACAGCCGTGTTTGATTTTTGCTGTGATTAGTAATCGGGATAAGAGGGTCTGGAGAATATGAAGAAGATAGTGGTTTGCGGCAGTACCGGGTCTATTGGTCGGCAGACGCTGGATGTTTGCCGGTGGTTCCCTGGGGAGCTGCAGGTGATGGCGCTGACAGGCGGCAGTAATATCGAGCTGCTGGCCGCGCAGGTACGGGAATTTCATCCGGCCTATGCGGCGCTGGCAGATGAGAGCCGGTATCAGGAATTCAAAGAACTGCTGGGGGCTGATTGTCCGACTGAGATCCTGGCCGGCAGGGAAGCTGTGCAGGAGCTGGCCGGTCTGGCGGGTGCGGATATGCAGGTGGCTGCGATATCCGGGCTGGCCGGGCTTGACTCGGTGCTGCGCGGGCTGGAGGCCGGGTTGGATATCGCCTTTGCCAATAAGGAGACTCTGGTGGCGGCCGGTGCCCTGGTGATGGATAAGGTGCATAGCAGCGGGGCGAATTTTTACCCGGTGGACAGCGAACATTCGGCTATCTGGCAGTGTCTGGATGGGCGCGGCGATCCTGCATCTCTGGTACTGACCTGCTCCGGCGGGCCTTTTAAGGATGCGGCGGCGGATGTAATAGCGGCAGCAACGCCGGAGCAGACGCTGCGCCACCCGACCTGGGATATGGGCGCCAAGATCACGGTGGATTCGGCCACGCTGATGAATAAAGGGCTGGAGGTCATCGAGGCACACTGGCTTTTTGATATGCCGTATGAGCGCATCGAGGTGGTAGTCCATCCGGAGAGTATCATTCATTCGATGGTGCAGTATGCCGATGGCTCGCTGCTGGCGCAGATGAGCTATCCGGATATGTGTCTGCCGATACAGAACGCCCTGTTTTATCCTGAGCGGCGAGCCAATGAATTGCGTCCGCTGAATTTTGCGGAGTTGGGTAAGCTGACTTTCCGGGCGCCGGATACCGGGCGCTTCCCCTGTCTGCGGCTGGCGATAGAGGCCGGCAAGGCCGGGGGTACGGCTCCGGCGGTCCTCTCCGGTGCGAATGAGGTAATGAACGCTGCCTTTCTGCGGGGGCGGATACCGCTGGGGGGCATTTATGACGGTGTAGCCGCGGTGCTGGATAAGCACGAAAACGGCAGTGCGGCGGAATTGGCCGATATCGTGGCGGCTGACGCCTGGGCGCGGCAGACAGCGGCGGATTGGCTGGCCGCGCAGGGAGTATAGCCTGCCCCGCTTGTCATAGCGCAACGTACAAATTGTCCCGGTCAGGTGCCGATCTCCGGGATTGTGGGAATGTGGAGCGTATTTGGCGCGAAAGTAATTGGCGTAAAAAGTGAAAAATTGTACTGCGTATCTGCGGATAGATATTCCAAAAAGGCAGATAATTTTGTATAATAAAATATTGCAGTAATAGCGACGCTGCTGTGATATGAGCAGGGCGCTGTGATAGCGGATGGTAGTGAAGGATGATGCAGGGAGGCATTATATGAGCATAGTTTATACTCTGATAATACTGTGTGTGCTGGTAGTGGTGCATGAATTCGGTCATTTTGCCGTGGCCAAGCTAAACGGCATCAAGGTGCATGAGTTTGCTATCGGTATGGGGCCGCAGGTCATCAGCCGGGTGAAGGGTGATACACGCTATTCGCTGCGGCTTTTCCCGATCGGCGGTTTCGTGGCGATGGAAGGCGAAGATGAGGACAGCGACGACGCACAGGCCTTTTGCAATAAGAGTGTGGCGGCGCGGATGGCGGTGACTTTCGCCGGGCCGGCGATGAATTTTATCTTTGCGGCGATATTCTTTATGGTCGCTTTTATGTATTTTGGTCAGCCGTCCACCAACGGCTTGCTGGGCGAGGTCAGCGAGGGTTCGCCCGCGGCGCTGGCTGGGCTGCAGGCCGGTGACGTGATCGTTTCGCTGGATGATGAACAGGTAGAAAACTGGGATGATATATCGCTCTTTATGCAGGACGTAACGGCGGGCGATACCGTACAGATCGGCTATATGCGTGATGGCGAGCTGTATGCGGTATCCGTGCCGACCGGACTGAATGAGGAAACCGGCAGTGCCGTGCTGGGCGTGCGGCAGGGTGTGGAACGCACCGGCCTGTGGGATGCGCTGAAAAACGGCTGTGTGATGACGGTGAACTTCACCGTAATGCTGGTGGTATCGCTGTGGCAGATGATAACTGGCGCGGCTGCTGTGGATGTGGCAGGGCCGGTGGGTATGGTCAGTATGGTGGGCGAGTTTGCTGACGTCGGACTGATATACCTTTTCCTGTTTGCCGGGATATTGAGTGTGAATCTCGGTGTGATGAATTTGCTGCCGATACCGGCTCTGGATGGCTCGCGTCTGGTCTTTCTGGCTATCGAGGGGATACGCCGCAAGCCTATCGATCGCGATAAAGAGGCGATGGTACATCTGGTAGGCTTCGTGCTGCTGATGATGCTGATGGGTGTTGTGACCTATCTGGATATTGAGAGATTGCTGCAGTAAGATGCTGATATCGGTGCTGTATGCTCGGTTCGGGTCGGTGTTGTGACGCTGTGCCGTGTGCAGACAGGGCGCTGATGGGCTGTGCTGCTGTTGGTATAAAAAACTGCTGTGTTAAGCGGGGGAATGTTGATGCTTGCAAGAAGAGAGTGCCGCCAGATAAAGGTGGGCGGTGTGCCGATAGGCGGTGGGGCGGATATCGTCATCCAATCTATGACCAACACCGATACGGCTGATGCAGCGGCGACGCTGGCGCAGATCAATGATCTGGCGCGTGCCGGATGCCAAATAGTGCGGCTGGCTGTACCTGATGCCGAGGCTGCTGCGGCGCTGGCGCGGATAGTGCCGTACAGCCCGGTGCCGTTGATCGCGGATATCCATTTTGATCACCGGCTGGCGCTGGCGGCGCTGGAAAACGGTATCGCCGGGCTGCGTATCAACCCGGGCAATATCGGCGGGGCCGAGAAAGTGCGTGCCGTGGCACGGGCAGCCAGAGAGCGGGGGGTACCGATACGCATCGGCGTCAACAGCGGTTCGCTCTCCCGGGCGGTGCTGGCGGAATACGGCGGTGTTACCGTGGATGCGCTGGTGGCCAGTGCGCTGGAGGAAATAGCACTGCTGGAGGCGGAGGACTTTTATGATATCAAAATATCGCTGAAGGCGACCAACGTGCCGCTGATGCTGCAGGCTTATCGTGAGCTGGCACGGCATACCGATCATCCTTTCCATATCGGGGTGACGGAGGCGGGGACGCCCGAGCGCGGCAGTATCAAATCCGCCGTCGGTATCGGTGCTTTGCTGGCCGAGGGATTGGGCGATACGCTGCGGGTATCGCTGAGCGGCGATCCGGTGCGTGAGGTTTTCGTTGCCAGGGAGATATTACGCAGTCTGGGGCTTTATGACCGGGGTGTGGAGTATATCGTCTGCCCGACTTGCGGACGCACCAGAATAGATCTGCCGGCCATCGCGGCAGAGATCGAGCGTCGGGTGGAAGCTTTGCACATCGAGCAGCCGCTGAAGCTGGCGGTGATGGGGTGCGTGGTGAACGGCCCGGGCGAGGCGCGGGAGGCTGATTTTGGTCTGGCCGGCGGCAAGGGCGAGGGTTTGCTTTTTGCCAGAGGAGAGATCATCGGCAAGTATCCGGCGGACAAGTTGGTGGATGAGTTTATGCGGCTTGTCGAGGCGCACGTGGGCGGTTGAGGTCTGGTCTGTTGTGCGGCCGGTCAGAGATTTAATTTGCTGTTATTCATTATTTAATATATACAAATTTTTTAGGGGGAATTATTGATGAGAGCCAGTAAAATGTTTGCGCCCACGCTGCGGGAGGTACCGGCGGAGGCGGAGATCATCAGCCACAAGCTGATGCTGCGTGCCGGTATGCTGCGCAAGGTAGCCAGTGGTGTATATACATATCTGCCGTTGGCGTGGCGCACTATCCATAAGATCGAAAACATCATCCGTGAGGAGATGGATGCCAAAGGCGGCCAGGAGCTGCTGATGCCTGCCGTGCAGCCGGCGGAGATATGGCAGGAGAGCGGCCGCTGGGGCGTTTACGGTGCCGAGATGTGGCGTGTAAAGGACCGTCACGACCGTGATTTCTGCCTGGGCCCCACGCATGAGGAGATGATCAGCACAATATTTCGCGGCGAGGTGCGCTCTTACAAGCAGCTGCCGCAGATGCTGTACCAGATCCAGACCAAATACCGCGACGAGCGCCGTCCGCGCTTTGGCCTGATGCGCAGCCGTGAGTTTATAATGAAGGATCTCTATTCCTTTGATGCCGATGAGGCCGGTCTGGCAGTGAGCTATGACCTGATGTACGATGCGTACTCCCGCGTGTTCAGCCGCTGCGGTCTGAATTTCCGCCCGGTAGAGGCGGACAGCGGTGCTATCGGCGGTAAGGGCAGCCATGAGTTTATGGCGCTGGCCGAAGCCGGTGAGAGTGCCATCCTGTATTGCGATACCTGCGATTATGCCGCAACCGATGAGATCGCCGGGCGCGAGCCTCTACCTGTCGAGCCGCAGGAAATGCTGGCTATCGAGAAAGTGGATACCCCGGCCTGTGAATCGGTGGAGAAAGTGGCCGAATTCCTGGGCGTTGCGACTGACCGTATCGTCAAGACTATGTATTATCTGGCCGACGGCGAGCTGGTGATCGTGCTGGTGCGCGGTGATCGCCGTATCAATGAGATCAAGCTGCAGGCTCTGCTGGGCGTCAACGAGCTGGTGCTGGCTGATAATGCGACTATCGAAAAAGGTACTCTGAAGGTCGGCTATCTCGGCCCGGTGGGCGTCGAGGGCGTGCGGATTCTGGCGGACGCCGAGGTGCCTGTGATGTATAATGTGATCGTGGGCAGTAATGACGGCGAAAGCCATCTGCTGAACGTCAACTATCAGCGCGGTGACTTCCGTATTGATGAAGTGGCTGACCTGCGTTATCTGGAAGAAGGCGAGCAGTGCCCGCACTGCCACGGCCACATCAAGATGGCGCGCGGTATCGAGGTAGGGCAGATATTCAAGCTGCACACCAAATACAGCGATGCGCTGAATGTGGTATATACCGGCGAGGACGGGCAGGAGCGTCCTGTGGTGATGGGCTGCTACGGCATCGGCGTCGGCCGCACTATGGCTGCTGTTATCGAGCAAAGCTATGATGACGACGGTATCATCTGGCCGATGGCGGTGGCGCCTTATCAGGCGATCATCATTCCGGTCAATGACCGCGAGCCGGAGCTGACGGCTACTGCCGAACAGCTTTATACCGAGCTGACGGCTGCCGGTATTGAGGTAGTGCTGGATGACCGTCAGGAGCGCGCCGGTGTGAAATTCAAGGATGCTGATCTGATCGGCTATCCCGTGCGTGTGACTATCGGCGCCAAATCGCTGGCGCGCGGCAACGTGGAAGTAAAGCTGCGTAAAAACGGCGAAATGCTGGAGGTGCCGGTGGCTGAGCTGCGCGGCTGGCTGCAGGAGTATATCAAGCAGGAGATGGCTATTTAAGGGGCTTTCAGGGCTTAATATTGGGTGATGATTTTGACGTATCGTGAAGCAGGTCAACAGGAAATAAGTGCGGCAGGGCTGAATGAAGCCCTGTTGGCGGTACGCAGCGAGCTCGGCCGGGTGTATCAGCCTTATGCCGGGGCGCTGGAGGCACAGCATCGACCGGTGGTGGACTGGTTTTCTTATGAGCTGGTGCCGGTGCTGGTGCTGCTGCCAAATGACGGCGGCCGGGATGCGCGGATGCTGGCGGTGGCTATGGAATTATGCTGTCTGGGCGGTCTGGTGCATGATAAAGGCGGCGGTACGGCGCATATGCCGGGACGCTCGGTGCTGACGGGTGATTATTTGTATGCGCTGGGTGCACTGCGGCTGGCGGCTGCCGGATATGATGACTGGTTGGGCAGCGTCGGCCGGGTGCTTTGCCGCAGGTCGGAGGCCAGGCTGGTGCGGTTGGATTGGGTCGGGCGTTCTTTCGTGCCTGAGAGTGAGAAGATCGCCAACTTACATAAAGAGAACGCCGAGGCGATGTCTTTGGCAGCGCAGATGGCAGTGGAGCGGCTGGATTGGCCGGAGGTGCACAAGCGTGCCTATGCGGAGTTTGGGTTTTACCTGGGGATTTTGCAGGGCATAGTGCAAAACGGCTATGACGTGCGCGGGTATGAGTATACCGAGGCACTGGAGCTTTGCCGCAGTGCACTGGCAGTGCGTCCGGAGCTGGCGGCGGCTGCCGAAACCTTTATCCTGGAGAGATTTGAGCGATATGGCGAAACGCGATACGATAAAAAATATCACGATGAAAAAGGTGCTGCGCAGGAAATGGCATGAGGTCATCCGTGGTGAGCTGGGTTGTTTTGAGGATTACCTGCTGGAGACGGTAACGACTGACGATGCTATGCTGGCAGGTGCGGCGCGCGGGCTGATCGCTGCCGGCGGCAAACGTATTCGCCCGGCCTTTGCCTGGATGGCGGCACAGTTTGGCGGGGGCAGCCGCGAGCAGAAGCTGGAGGAGCTGATGCCGCTGTTGGCGGCTCTGGAATTGGTGCATACCGCCAGTCTGGTGCACGACGATATTATTGACCGGGCTTCGATGCGGCGCGGCAAACCGACAGTGAACTTCGTACATGGCGATGCTGCGGCACTTTATGTCGGGGATTATCTGATCGGGCGGGCGCTGGAGCTGGTGGCGCAGTACCGTAACAAGCGTGTTAATACCAGCCTGAATCATACCATCTGGCAGATGTGTGTCGGTGAGCTGCGTCAGGGGAATGATTTTTTCCGTCTGGCACAGACGTACCGTGATTATTTTTATCGCATCCGGCGCAAGACGGCACTGCTTTTCGCAGGCAGCTGTGAATGCGGCGCCGAGCTGGCGGGGCTGGCCGATGATGCTATCGACACGCTGTGGCGGTTTGGCTATGATCTGGGGATGGCTTTCCAGATTATTGACGATATGCTGGATCTCTGCGCCGGGGAGGACGAGCTGGGCAAGCCCGCTGCCAACGATCTGCGCCAGGGCAATCTTTCGCTGGCGGTGCTCTACGTGCTGCGCGAGACGCCTGACGCCGGGCGTATGGCGGAATGTGTACGGATATTGCAGAACGGTGCGCCGGAGGAGCGGGATGCGGCGCTGGCCGAGGCACTGATGCTGGTGCGCCGGGCCGGTGGCTTGGGTTTTGCTGCGGCGATGGCGGAGAAATTCCTGCTGCGGGCGGAAAGTGAGCTGATGAAGCTGCCGGATATCCGTGAGCGGGCGATGCTGCTGGATATTATGCAGGAATTCCACGGGCAGGCGCAAAAGCTGGCTGTTGGTAAGGCGCAGGTGTTGTCTCTTTAGGTAGGGACCGGAGGGATAGCAGGCTGTCTGGATTTGGCAGGAAATGGCTTGATCAAAAACAGGCTTAATCATAAAATAAATTCAAAATAATAATGTAATAAAATGGAGGGATAATTATGGTACAGGAAAAATATTTGGAGCACGAACCGAAAATTGCCGGGAAAACTTATATCGCAGACAGTGCGGTGATCGTCGGTATGGTGGAGATCGGTGAGAACTCCAGCGTTTGGCCGAATGTGACTATGCGCGGCGACGTGAACTATATCAAGATGGGCAAATTCAGCAACGTGCAGGATGGCTCGGTCGTCCACGTGGCGGCACAGCCCTGCCCGACCATCATCGGTGATTATGTTACTATCGGTCACGGTGCTATCGTACACGCCTGTGTTATCGAGGATAACTGCCTGATCGGTATGGGTTCGGTAATTCTGGACGGTGCTATTATCGGCCACGGTTCGATCATTGGCGCCGGCTCGGTGGTGCCGCCCGGCAAGGTCATCCCGCCGTATTCCAAGGTTATGGGCATACCCGGCAAAATCGTGGCCGAGCTGACCGAGGAGGACGAGATCGGTACTATCAAACATTCGCGCCGGTATTGGAATCTGGCGGCTGATTATATCGAGGGCGGCGAGGCCTATAAGGTGGACGAGCCCGAGGTACCGATGGAAACCGGCGAGGCATACAAGAAGTATCTCTGATAAAAACAGCGCAAAAACCCACAAAAATTTACCGACAGGTATTGCTTTTTGGCGGCGGATAGGATAAAATATAGGCAAACAAATGTTCGCTTGGCATCGCTTGTTGGTGTGGTAAGTTCGGCGTGATAAGTTTAGAGAGAAGTTTTGGAGGTACGTTAAATGGCGGAAAAACCTGTTGCATCGGATAGAGCGGCGGCGCTGGAGGCAGCGCTGCATCAGATCGAAAAAAACTTTGGTAAAGGCTCGATCATGAAGCTGGGCGCAGGGGCTGCGTCCGGTATCGAGGTCATCCCCACCGGCTGTATGCCGCTGGATATTGCCCTGGGTGTGGGCGGCATTCCGCGCGGCCGTATTATCGAGATATACGGGCCGGAATCCTCCGGTAAGACTACTGTGGCGCTGCATATCGCGGCTGAGGCGCAGAAAATGGGCGGTACGGCAGCTTTTATCGATGCGGAGCACGCACTGGACCCGGTGTATGCCAATAATCTGGGCGTGGATCTGGATGAGCTGCTGGTATCGCAGCCCGATACCGGCGAGCAGGCGCTGGAGATCGCAGAAGCGCTGGTACGCAGCGGTGCTGTCGATCTGGTGGTGGTCGATTCGGTGGCGGCACTGGTACCGCGGGCCGAGCTGGAGGGCGATATGGGTGATACCCACGTCGGCCTGCAGGCACGTCTGATGAGCCAGGCGCTGCGTAAGCTGACCGGTGCGGTGAACAAGAGCCGCACGGCTATCGTCTTTATCAATCAGCTGCGCGAGAAAGTCGGTGTGGTATACGGCAACCCGGAGGTGACGCCTGGCGGCCGTGCGCTGAAGTATTATGCTACCGTGCGTATCGATGTGCGCCGTGTGGAGACACTGAAAAAGGGCGGTGACAGCGTCGGCAACCGTACCAAGGCCAAAATCGTAAAGAATAAGGTAGCGCCGCCTTTCAAAATGGCGGAGTTTGATATTGTCTTTGGCGAGGGTATCTCTCAGGCTGGTTCGCTGCTGGATCTGGGCGTCAATCTGGACATTATCAACAAGAGCGGTGCGTGGTTCTCTTATAAGGGCGAGAAGATCGGCCAGGGTCGTGAGAATGCCAAGAAGTACATAAAGGATCATCCGGACGTATATGCCGAGATAGAGGCCAAGGTGCGTGAGCTTTCGGTAAACTCCAACCGGCTGTCCTTTGGCACTACGGATGATGAGGATGAATAAAGACGAATAATTTTCGTTCAGGAATAAAGGAACGGGAATAAAAGAAGCGGCAGAGAGCGTTTGAGATGCGTTCTCTGCTGTTTCTTTTATTTTGTCTGCTATTGCGTGGCTAAAAAATTTTTGTACGCGGCAAAAAAATTTTTGGTAATTTTTGGCAGAAGAATGTCGGAATATAGGGGCTATAGCTGCCCGGAGTGGGAAATCTGCCCAAAGTGTTGTTGAAAAACGTATGTTCGATACAATTTATGGTGGTATTGAGTGCAAAAATTGTCTGTTATACCCAATTAGTAGGGTGTTGTAAACTTGGGTGCAGGGGGTTGCTTTTTTTTGGAAAAGTGGTTAAAATATTACTATGGTGCAAAAAAGTGGTGAGTAGTGGTAAAAAGTGGCCGGCAAACGGTCATGTCACTACCAGGGCGAATGGTAAAAAAGCGGAAAGCGAGGTGAGGGCTTCATGTCTTTTATGGGAACATATTATAATAACGTCGACCCCAAAGGGCGCGTCAGTATTCCCGTGAAGTATCGTGAGGCTCTGGGCGAACGCTTTTACGTTACCAAAGGCTTTGACCGCTGCATCGACATTTATACGGCGGCCGGATGGGAGAGCTTTGCCAAGAAGCTCCACAAGCTCTCGGTCACCAAGCGTAATATGCGGGATTACGTCCGCTTTATCTTCGGTAATGCGACTGATGTGGAGCTGGACAAGCAGGGGCGTATCCTGCTGCCTGCGGTATTGCGCGAGACGCTGGGTATCAGCAAGGAAGTGGTAGTGATGGGTGTCGGCAATAAGATCGAGATCTGGGATCGCGGCACCTGGGATGAACATCAGCTGGAGCTTTCGCAGCATATCAGCGATATTTCGGAGGAAGTCGGTGCTTTTGATGTGGATATCGACTTTGATCTGGATTAGAGCGGGATCATAGCTGGCACAGGGATGAATCGGGACGGTGTTTATCCGCTGTCGGCGGCATCGGGGATCGTGAAGTGATGCGGCCGGTATCAATGTGATAAGTATAGTAAGGTGTGCTTGGATGGCGGCGCGGCGGGCAGAGAGCCGGGCGCTGCTGCAAATGACGGACAATACAGACCTGGAGCGGAGGGCAAAATGGAATTCAGCCATAAACCGGTTTTATTTGCCGAGACGATGCAGAGTCTGGCGTTGTCTGACGGCGGTGTGTATGTTGACGGTACTCTGGGTGGCGGCGGCCACAGCGAGGGTATTTTGCTGGCGACCGGCCCGAGCGGTCGGGTGATAGGTATTGATCAGGATGATGAGGCTTTGGCGGCAGCCGGTGCGCGGCTGGCGGTTTTTGGCGACAGGTTCATAGCGTGCAAATCCAATTTTGCCGAGATGTCGGACGTGTTGGCAGGGCTGCAGGTGGATGGTGTAGACGGTGTGCTGCTGGATATCGGCGTATCCTCGCATCAGCTGGATGATGCGGGACGCGGCTTTTCTTATATGCAGGATGGGCCGCTGGATATGCGGATGAATCAAAGCACTGGCCGTACGGCGGCTGATCTGCTGGCGGAGGCTTCGGCCGAGGAGCTGGCGGATATCATCTATAAGTATGGCGAAGAAAGATTTTCGCGGCGGATCGCGGCACGGATAGTGGCCAGACGGGCGGAGCAGCCGATAACCGGTACTTTGCAGCTGGCAGAGATCGTGCGTTCGGCGATACCGGCAGCGCAGCGGCGGCATGAGGAGCAACATCCGGCCAAGAGGACTTTTCAGGCACTGCGTATCGCGGTGAATGATGAGCTGGGTGTGCTGGAGCGTGGTTTGCGGGCGGCTTTTGCCAGCCTGAAGCCGGGCGGCAGGCTTTCGGTCATTACCTTTCATTCGTTGGAGGATCGCATCGTCAAGGAGTATTTCGTATCGTTGGCCAGAGGGTGTGATTGCCCGCCGGAATTCCCGATATGCGTCTGCGGCAAGGTGCCGCAGGCCAGACTTATCAACCGCAAGCCGGTGGTGGCCGGGGCGGAGGAGCTGGCGGAGAACCCGCGTGCCCGCAGTGCCAAGCTGCGGACGATAGAAAAGCTTTAGTTTTTGATTTGAAGTATTGATCTTTTTGAAGTATCGTTTTTGTTGCAGGTGAGGTTGGGGGCGAGAGTGCTTTGGATACCACGCTCGCTTCTTTACGCCGCCTCATCTGTTCACTCATTAAATCTCTGCCCCGCGTGCGCTGCACCTGCGGCGATGACGGCATCCGGGCTGTACCGGCAGGGCGGGGAGAGAATCAGATCAGCAGGTTGGTAGGGCAAAACAACTCAGAAAGGAAGTGATGCGGTTTGCAATCAACAGCCAAGCGTAAGCCGAGCGAAGCAGAGCAGCGCCGCCGGGAGTTCCGCGTTTATAAGAATTCTGCCAATGACGCGGCCGACCGGCAACAGCAAGCTGCCCGCGAGAAACGCCGCCGGCGTAATCAGGCCAAAATCAGCGGGCTGATGAGCGTATTCTGTGTATTCCTGATGAGTATGGCCTATATGGTGATGACTACACAGGTCACCGTCGTCGGTTATGAGATCAACCAGCGGATAGCGGATATTGACGAACTGCGTAATGAGAACGCGCGTCTGTTGCTGGAGATCGAAACTGCGACCTCGCCGGAGAAAGTAGCCAGCTACGCGGCAG
>JAFQHB010000085.1 GCA_017398165.1 Bacillota bacterium | reverse complement strand
GGCGATATTGTTCTTTTCGGTCATTTATACCGCTCCTTCCCCTGATTGCATATGATAATCCCTGCCACGATACACCGCACAAACCCTCCTGATACGCGAAAAAAGGTAAAAGAATCTATGCTCCTTTACCTTTTGTTCGTTATCTGTAAGAATATCGTTCGTAATCGGCCATGTCAAGACAGGCTCCTTTACCAACAGATTTTACGTCTTTTTTTTGACATACATTTATGCCATATTTTCCGGCTTATCCTCAGCCATATCCTCGGCCTCGCCCAATACGCCGGTCAACGGCTGGGTATTACCCGATACCCCCGGCAGCGAGCCAAAAAGCGGCAGCGCGTTATGCACGGGCTGTGCCGGTGCATCAGACGGCTCAACAGCGGCAGCAGGCTGATCTTTCATAATCTGATAGAATTCCTCGGCATCCAGCGTCTCACGCTCCATCAGCGCAGCAGCCACCAAGTGCAGCTTATCAACGTGCTGTGTCAGGATATCGGTACAGCGCTGATAGCATTCATCCATCATACGGCGCGCCTCTTTATCTATCTCATAGGCTACTTCCTCGCTGTAATTGCGGTCAGTACCCAGGCTGCGCCCCAGGAAGAGCTGGCTGTTATTCGTACCAAAAGTCAGCGCACCCAGCTTTTCCGACATACCATAGCGGGTGATCATATGGCGGATGATCTCGGTCGCACGCTCCAGATCGTTGCTGGCGCCGGTGCTGATATCACCCAGCACGATCTGCTCGGCGATACGACCGCCCAGCATAATCACGACCTGCTCCAGCATTCTGGTCTTGGTCTGATAATTTACGTCGTCCTCCGGCAGCATCAACGTATAGCCGCCCGCCATACCGCGGGGGATGATGCTGACCTTATGCACCGGGTCGGAATTTTCCAGATAATAGCAGCTCACGGCGTGGCCGGCCTCGTGATAAGCCACCAGTTTTTTCTCACGGTCATTGATGACGTGGGATTTTTTCTCCGGTCCGGCGATGATGCGCTCTACGGCTTCTTCCAGTTCTTCCATCTCGATGCGCGGCTTGTTCTTGCGGGCAGCCAGCAGAGCCGCCTCATTCATCAGATTCATCAGATCCGCACCGGTAAAGCCGGGAGTCCTTCTGGCGATAGTCTTCAGGTTGATGTCCTCCGCCAGCTGCTTGCCGCGGGCGTGTACCTGCAATATTTCCTCACGACCCTTGATATCAGGCGCGCCTACCGCTACCTGACGATCAAAACGACCGGGACGCAGCAGTGCCGAATCCAGAATATCCGGACGGTTGGTGCCTGCAATCACAATGATGCCCTCATTAGCCGAGAAACCATCCATCTCGACCAGGAGCTGATTCAGCGTCTGCTCACGCTCGTCGTGCCCGCCGCCGACACCGGCGCCGCGCTGACGGCCTACCGCATCGATCTCATCAATAAAGATGATGCAGGGAGCGTGCTTCTTGGCTGTATCGAAAAGATCACGCACACGCGATGCGCCCACACCAACAAACATCTCGACAAAATCCGAGCCGCTGATGGTAAAAAACGGCACACCGGCCTCGCCGGCCACAGCCTTGGCCAGCAAAGTCTTACCTGTACCGGGAGGGCCGTAAAGCAGCACACCCTTGGGTATCTTGGCGCCGAGCTGGCTGTATTTCCTGGGTGTTTTCAGGAAATCAACGACCTCGGCCAGTTCTTCTTTGACCTCGTCAATACCGGCAACATCCTTGAAAGTCACCTTTTTCTTCTCATCCACATGCAGTTTGGCGCGGCTTTTGCCAAATTGCATCACCTTGCCGCCGCCCTGCCCCTGGCTGAACATAAAGAACAACAAACCACCGATCAGCAGCACCGGCAGCAAAGAAAGCGCCAGCTGCGACCAGAAGCTCGGCTGCGGCACTTCCTTGTAGACCACGTTGGTCAGAGAGTTTTCCTCAAAGAAAGCAGATATGCTCTCATCCGACGGGCCTTCGGTATAAAACTCGGTGCCGTCGGTCAGCTTGCCGCTATACATCGTGGTGCCGTTGCCTGTCGGCTGTACGGTAACACTTTCGACCTCCTGCGCCACCACCATCGGGCGGAACTCACCCAGATATTGCAGTTCGCGAGCCTGTGGAGCGGTCTCGGCACTCATCATATACAGATATACCACCATCAGCACCAGCAGCAAAAAAATCGTTACGTTTTTTAATTGCTTTTGCAATTCCAACATTCACTCCTTACTGTTTTGGCCGCCCCGCAGCCTCCTGCCGCCGGACCTGGCCTATATATAAATATGCCCCATACCGCCGCCCTGACAGGCTATCGGCACGAACCATTTAATTATTATAACATAACAGCCATACGTTTGCCAATTTTTTATTTATTTTTCCCAAAATATTTATCGCTGAACCTATCAAAAATACAGCCGCCGCCACCAAAATCCGTCACTTTGCGACAACTTATTTTTATATTATAGCAATTATTATGAACCAATTATAAACCTTATATCAAGACTGACCCCATATCCAGACTGCCCCTACTGTCCCCGGCGGCTCTTCTCCGCCCGCCGTGCCAGCTCTTCATCGGTAAACTGCCGCAGCACCAGCCGTCTGTCATCCCGACGGCCGCGCACCGACGCCTCGATACCGCCCGCCGAATGCAGAGCCTTGCCGGGTGTCAGCCGCAATATACCCTCGGTCTGCTCAAAAGTCAGGCTGCACAACTCGCTGCCTGCCGCGTGCTGCCACAGCAGACGCACCAGCCGCCGCTGTACCGCAATATGTTCGCCCCGCAGCAAAGCCAGCGGATATTCCGCACGCCCCTCAGCGAACACCGCCGCCCGCATTTTCTCACTCAGCAGAGAGGTAAAGTAATCATCCTCTGCCGCCAGCACCGCCGCAGTCTGCCCCAGTGCCGCCGCAGCCTGCGGATTGATCCCGCGCAGCAGCGGCATTACCTGCCCACGCAGCCGGTTGCGCGTCATATCCGGGCAGGCATTGGTGGAATCCTCCCGCCAGGGCAGGTGGCGCTCCGCCAGATACACCTCGATATCCCGGCGGGAGATTCCCAGCAGCGGCCGCAGCAATTCACCGTTTAGCGGCCGCATCGCCGCCAAACCGGAGCTGCCCCCGCCGCGCAGCAGATGCAGCAGTACCGTCTCGGCCTGATCCTCCTGATGATGTGCCGTCAGCAGCCATACCGGGGCATATCCCCTGCCGCGACAGGCATCGCACAAGCTATGCAGCCATTCATACCGCAGCCGCCGCGCCGTGTTCTCAATATTTGCACCACCCGCCAGAGAGCGCACATCACGCCGCACTGTATGAAAAGTGATACCCCGTGCCGCACAAAAATCCCGGCAAAATTCCTGATCGCCGTCAGCCTCGGCCCCACGCAGACAGTGATTAAAATGCGCCGCCGCCAGCTCATAGCCGCAATCGCCGCGCAGCTCATCCAGCGCCGCCAGCAGCCCCACCGAATCACGACCACCGGAAAAAGCGACCACCAACAGCGGCCGCCCCCCTTTGTCATATCCGATATACTTTTCCAACTCTTGTCGCAATCTCCGCAGCATCAGCCAACCTCTTTCTTAATAGCAGCAATAAACTGACAAACAGCTCCCACAGCGCCACCAACCGCATTAGACACATACGGGCGGCGGCAAAACTAAACTGACGATCAGCAGCCCTCAAACTACTCGCCCTACACCGTCGGGATAATTCAGCGGATACTCCCGCCGGAAATTGATCTCACTGTGGCGCAGATACATCGTACAGGCTCCGCTGGCCAGCAGCTTGCCGGCAGCATCCACGATATCACCGCCGCACACACCGAAAATATCCCCGCGGCTCTTTTCACGTCCTTCGCCGTACATAGTACCCTCAGCCTCCAGATCAAAGAAATTCACCGTCATCTGCGCCGTCACGCTGAATTCTCCACCCATCAGGGAGGGCTTGCCGATCAGCGGATCCATCAGCGCCACTATCCAGGCCGGCTCCACACGACCCCAGGCGTCACGATGGCGCGGCCGCAGCGGCATATGACACCGGCAATACCCCGGCCCACATT
>JAFQHB010000084.1 GCA_017398165.1 Bacillota bacterium | reverse complement strand
AGCCCGAGAAAAACTCCATCAGGTCGAAAACCTCGTTGGCGGTTTTCTCATCCACGCCGTTTTTCAGTGCACCATCCAGAAAGTCCAGACGTTTGGCAGCCAATACCTCGGCCTTTTTCTTGCCCATCGCGCGGCGCAGCTCATCAGCCTGCCCCAGCGTAAAGCCTGCCATAGTGCTGGCGACCTGCATGATCTGCTCCTGATAGACCATAACGCCGTATGTTTCGTCCAGTACAGGCTTCAGCATCGGGTGCGGATATTCCACCTTGGTCTCACCGTGCTTGCGCTTGATGAAATCGCTGACCATACCGCCCTCCAGCGGGCCGGGGCGATACAGCGCCACCATAGCGATAATATCCTCGATACGCTCGGGGTGCAGCGCCCGCAGATAAGACCGCATACCGTCACTTTCCAACTGGAACACCGCCCCGGTCTCACCGGCGCACAGCATATCATAGGTAGGTTTATCATCCAGCGGTATATTATCGATATCCACCTCTATACCACGGCTTTTGCGGATATTCTCCAGCGCATCACCGATCACCGTCAGCGTACGCAGACCCAGAATATCCATTTTCAGCAGGCCCTGCTCCTCCACCTGCTCCTTCTCAAACTGTGTCGTCAGGATATTCTCGCCGATCTTAAAGCACGGCATATAATCGGTGACAGGTGCGGGGGATATCACCACGCCTGCCGCGTGCGTACCCGTATGTCTCGGCATACTTTCCAGCTTCATCGAGGTATCTATCAGGCGGCGTACACGCTCGTCCTCATCATAGAGCTGCTTTAATTCCTGCGATTCCTGCAATGCCTTGGGCAGAGTCATCTTCAGGTCGTTGGGGATCAGCTTGGCGATCTTATTGACCTCGGCCACCGACATATCCAGCACCCTGCCGACATCACGCACCACCAGCTTGGATTTCATAGTACCAAAGGTAACGATCTGACCCACCTTATCGGCGCCGTATTTCTCCACCAGATAATCAATTACCTCGCCGCGGCGGCGCACGCAGAAATCAGTATCAATATCAGGCATACTGACACGCTCGGGGTTCAAAAATCTCTCAAAGATCAGGTGATAGCGTATCGGGTCGATATTGGTAAGCCCCAGACAGTAGGCCACCAGCGAGCCTGCCGCCGAACCACGCCCCGGGCCGACCAGAATACCGTTTTCGTGGCAGAAATTCACCAGATCCCACACCACCAGGAAATACCCGGGGAAACGCATATGATTGATGATGCCCAGCTCATAATCCAGCCGCTCGCGCAGCTCAGGCGTTATCTCGGCGTAGCGTTTCTTCAGACCCTCCTCGCAGAGATAGCGCAGATAGCTCTCGAGATCGTGCCCCTCCGGCACATCAACGATGGGCAGATCGGCCTGCGCGTGCTTATCCAGATTTACGTGGCAGCGCTCGGCAATTTTGACGGTATTGGAGAGTGCCTCCGGCCACTCACCAAAAAGCAGCTCCATTTCCTCGGCCGATTTCAGGTAAAACTCATCATTGGGGAAACGCATACGGGTAGGATCGCTGAGCAGGCGGCCTGTCTGTACGCACAGCAGAATATCGTGCCAGTCGGCATCCTCACGGCTGATATAATGGCAGTCGTTGGTGCAGACAAGCCCGATATTGAGGTCGTGCGCCAGCTTGATTAGCATCGGGTTGGTCAGCCGCTGTTCCTCCAGACCGTGATCCTGCAGCTCGATAAAATAATTATCCCGCCCAAAAATATCCAGGTATTCGCGGGCAATATCATAAGCGTCTTTCTCCTCGCCTTCCAGCAGCGCCTGGATGACCTCGCCCGCCAGACAGGCCGAAAGACAGATAAGCCCCTCGCTGTATTCGCGCAGCACCTCGCGGTCGATACGCGGCTTGTAATAGAAGCCCTCCAGATAGGCGATAGCGTTCAGCTTACAGAGATTGCGGTAGCCCTGCTGGTTTTCGGCCAGCAGCACCAGATGGTAAGTGCTCTTGTCCTCCTTGCCCTCTTTGAGGAAGCGTGAACGCGGCGCCACGTAAAACTCACAGCCAATGACCGGCTTAATACCCGGCAGCCCCTGGGCCTCGCGCTCTTTGCTCACCTTTTTGCACTCCTCATAGAGCTTCAGCACGCCAAACATATTGCCGTGATCCGTCACCGCCACTGCCGGCATACCCATATCGGCGCATTTGGCCACCATCTGCTTGATTCTGGCCGCACCGTCCAGCAGCGAATACTCACTGTGATTATGCAAATGAACGAATTGTACCATAATTTATCTCTATCTCCATATTGAGCTGTTATTGCTTTTGTAATAAACTAATAGGTTTTTTAGATGTACCACACTTGTAAGTCCCCGTCGTCCCGCTCACCCACCTAACCGTAAGGGCAGCGGGGCGACGAAGACCCCGGACGAGGTACACCAAAAAACTATATGACCGGCAGGGATGTGCTGCCGGAAGCACCCCATAATATTACACCCTAAAAAAACCAACAGCCTTTAACTGATATGGCTTTTACTTATTCATACGGCGTATGGTGTCGATATAATTTTTCTCGACAAAGCTGATGCACTCGGTACCGCAGACCACGATATGATCCAGCAGATTGATCTGTACATAAGAAAGCGCATTGAGACAAGATTTTGTTACATTAAAATCCTCGGTGCTGATCCTGGCCCGCCCGCCGGGATGATTGTGTATCAGCACTACATGCCGCGCCTTATGCCGTAGTGCGTTCTCCACCACCTGCGGTACGTGGATATTCACACCGCTCACCGTGCCCTCACTCAGCTTGACGAGCTGCCTGAGGTGCAGCTGAGAATCCATACACAGCATATACGCCACCTCGACATCCTGCTCCACATACAGACCGCTGGCGTATTCCTTCAGCTTCTGCGTATCGCTCAGCTCCTGCCGGCTGCGGTTTTTATCCCGCAGATACCGCCCGGCCAACTGTGCCGAAAACTTCAGCAAAAAAGCCGTATTATGACTGAGCCCGCACAAACGCTGCAGGTCCAGCATATCTGCCTCCAATACCTGCGATAGCGAGCCAAACTGCCGCAGCAGACGGTGCGCCAGCGCATTGGTATCGCTCCTGGGTACTGCGAAATACAGCAGTACCTCCAGCACCTCGTGATCGGCCAGAGATTCCAGCCCGAATTGCAGCACCCTGTCCTTCATCCGCCGGCGGTGACCGGCGTGATCGTGCTGCGGGCTGACCGGGCGCATATTTATTTCCAGGATTTCACCGTTGATATCACCGTTGATATCACCGTTAGTATCGCTGTTGACAACACCTTTATCAGGCATCACATACGCCCCCTTATCAGCCGCCATATACTGCTATGGCCGTTATTGCCCGGCGTCAGCCTCGCCGTCCCCGCCGTCTGCACTCACTGCCGTCGGCTCGTCAAAAAAGAGTCGCTGCACCGCCTCGGCCATCTGCTCGTCATCCAGCAGCCAGTAGCTCGCACCGTCGATAGTCTGCGAGCCGCCGCCCAGAGTCTCACTGTGGAAGGCGGTAGACAGATCAACGTGTTTGAAATGATTGATCAACGCCAGCAGCTCGTTATAATCCAGATCGGTGCTTACCATATCCATCAGCTGCGTGATGACAGCCGGCAGTTTGGTAATATTGGCCGGATCGATCAATTCCTCATATATCAGCTTCAATGCCAGCTGCTGCCGCCCGGCGCGGGCAATATCCCCGCCGGCGTCGCCACGATACCGCACAAAGCCCAGCAGCTGATGCCCGTCCAGCAGCTGATACCCCGGCTGCAGGTCGATACCGCCGCCTTTGTGGGTCTTCATACGGATAGGCACATCCACATAGATGCCGCCCAGCGTATCCACGATGCCCTCAAAGCCATCAAAGCTGGTAACGGCATAATAATCGATCGGTATGCCCAGCAGCTCCTCCACCGTCTGCCTGGTCAGGTCGATACCGCCGTAAGCATAAGCGTGGTTGATCTTGGTCTTATACTTATACCCCGGGATGCTCACCCGGCTGTCCCGCGGGATAGAAAGCGCATTGACCATTTTATTCGCCAGATCGACGTTAAAGACCATAATACTGTCCGAGCGTCCCTGCTCCGGGTCGTCGGTATCGGTGCCCAGCACCAGTATGTTTATGCGATCCTCAAAATAACTCTGCTCCCCGGTACGCTCCGGGACGATATCCTTCACCAGCATCTGGCTGTATATCTGCAGCCCGGCCAGCACAGCCGCCACCAACAGCAGCAATATCACCAGCAGCTTCAGCAGACGTCCTTTCCTGCTTTTGGCGGGCTTGTCCTGCTGCTTATTCTCCTGCGCGTCCGTTATCCGGGCAGCATTTTCTTTCTTTTCTTTCCTGGCCATCACTGTTCCACCTTTCCCAATACACTTTTAATTCTCAAAACACTGTTTTTGAAACACACTTTTTGCAACACTCTTACACTTACATCGGCATCAAATAGACTTACAGCCAATTTCACCCAATATAACATCTTATATTATAGCATAACAGCCGCCGCAGTGCAAACATCATCCTGTCGGCCGCCCTGGCATATCCGCCGCATATCCGCCGATTCAGCGCCTGTTTAATGGTATATAATAAGGTAGCAGCAAAACAAAAAAAACAAAACACCCCACCTGCACAAATAATACAAAGTTCATTGGCAAATTACATCAATTTACCCGCCAACCCCTTGACAGAAGCCCTTTATGAAGTTAAAATTTGTATTAAGTAAAATCCGTGTGATATGGATATGTTCGGTGGGTGTGGACAATCCCCCGCCGTAACGCTTAAGAAATCGCTTATGATGACAGGTTTTTATCGCCCGCTCCGGCAGGCGATAAATGCGTTTCATTACAGCAAACTGACACAACAAAATATTTATCGAAGAAAGGTTGTTAGAAAACTATGAAGAAGATCGCTTATTTGCTTTCTGCCGGTCTGCTGATGTGCGGCGCTCTGGCAGGCCTCACCGGCTGCGGCGGTGACGAAAACCCCACCACCGGCGGTGATACCGATGCCAAGGTTCTGCGCGTCGCTATGGAGTGCGGCTATGCACCCTACAACTGGACCCAGAATGATGACGCCAACGGCGCTGTACCGATTGCTGATTCTACCAGCTACGCCAACGGCTATGACGTAATGATGGCCAAATATCTGGCCGATCAGATCGGCTATGATCTGGAGATCTACAAAATCGACTGGGACAGCCTGCCGCTGGCAGTACAGAGCGGTGCTGTTGACTGCGTTATCGCCGGTCAGTCCATCACTGCCGAGCGTCTGGAGACTGTTGATTTCACCACTCCCTATTACTACGCTTCCATCGTAGCCGTTACCCGTGATGATACGGCTTATGCCGGCGCCACCACTGTGGATGAGCTGGCAGGTGCTGTCTGCACCTCTCAGATCAACACTGTATGGTATGATGCAGTACTGCCCCAGATCCCCGATGCCAAGATCCAGCCTGCTACCGAGTCGGCACCCCAGATGCTGGTTGCGCTGAATTCCGGCGCTGTTGATCTGGTAGCCACCGATATGCCCACCGCTATGGCAGCCCAGATGGTATATCCCAATTTCCAGATCCTGGATATGGCCGAAGGCTCTGATTTCGTAGTTGACGAAGAAGAGATCAACATTGGTATCTCTCTGGCCAAGGGCAACACCGAGCTGCTGGATCTGCTGAACGGCGCTCTGGCCACCCTCACCACCGAGGACTTTGAGACTATGATGAATGACGCCATCACCGTACAGCCCCTGACTCAGGAGTAATCTGCTGATAAACCATAACAAAATACCCATATAAAGGAGGGGCGGCTCTGCCGCTCCTTTTGGGCGTACATACAAAAAATTATCCCCCCAAAATGAAATTGAGAGGCTAAACTTATGTCCACAACTTTACCGGAGGGTTTTCTGCCCAAGGTCCTGTTCCTGGCAGAGAACTACGGTCCCGCCTATCTGGACGGAGCCAAATGGACGCTGATCATCGCATTGATCGGCACACTGGTCGGTTGTCTGATCGGCTTCGTCTGCGGCGTTATTCAGACTATCCCCATTGATAAAAATGATAATATCTGCAAACGCTGTATTGTCGGCCTGGCCAAGGCGATACTCACAGTATATGTAGAGGTTTTCCGCGGCACACCTATGATGGTACAGGCTATGCTGTTCTATTTCGGCTTTATCCAATACACATCATACCGCATCAGCCCGATTATGGCCGGTCTTATCGTAGTATCCATCAACACCGGCGCCTACATGGCCGAGACTATGCGCGGCGGTATCTTCTCTATCGACAAAGGCCAGACCGAAGGTGCCAAAGCCATCGGTATGACACACTTCCAGACGATGCTGTATGTCATCCTGCCGCAGGCCATCCGCAATATTATGCCGCAGATCGGCAACAATCTGATCATCAACATCAAGGATACCTCCGTTCTCTCCGTCATCTCGGTCACCGAGCTGATGTTCACCGGCAAATCCGTCGCCGGTACCTATTACACGTCTTTTGAGTCCTTCACCATCGTCTGTGCGATCTACCTCACTATGACGCTGGTTTGCTCGCGCCTGCTGCGCCTGGTAGAACGCCGCATCGACGGTGCCGACAGCTACGATCTGGCCACCACCGATACCCTGGCTCATACCAGCGGGATGACCAATTATCCCAAGCCCAGCGACAAGTATTGATCACCAACATTACACGGAAGGACGACCCCAAATGACCCAAAAACCAATTCTGGAAATCCGCCATCTGCAAAAATCCTTCGGCAAGAATAACGTTCTGAAGGATATAGATTTCAATATCTACCCCGGCGATGTCACCAGCATCATCGGCGCTTCCGGCTCGGGCAAATCCACGCTGCTGCGCTGCATAAACGTACTGGAGACCCCTACCGGCGGCGAGATCCTGCATAACGGAGCTAATATTCTGGATAAGAAAAACAAAATCACCGATTACCGCGCCAAGGTCGGTATGGTATTCCAGAGCTTCAATCTTTTCAACAATATGACGGTGCTGGAAAACTGTACCATCGGCGTTACCAAAGTACTGAAGAAAGATCAGGCCACTGCTGAGCAGCTCGCCAAGCAATATCTGGAGCGCGTCGGTATGCTGCCCTACATCAAGGCCAAGCCCAGCCAGATATCCGGCGGTCAGAAGCAGCGCGTCGCCATCGCCCGTGCATTAGCGATGCAGCCCGAGGTACTGCTCTTTGACGAGCCTACCTCCGCACTCGACCCGGAAATGGTCGGCGAGGTACTGGATGTCATCCGCAGCCTGGCACAGGAAGGTATGACAATGATCATCGTCACGCACGAGATGGCTTTCGCCCGCGACGTCAGCACCCGCACCATCTTTATGGATCGCGGCGTCATCGCCGAGGACGGCTCGCCCGATCAGATATTCAAAAATCCGCAGAACCCCCGCACCCGGGAGTTCCTGAGCCGTTTTATGAATAACTGAAAATATAATCCCGACGCAGACTGCTGTGCCGGGATTTTTTTCTTGCCAAATCACCCCACGATACGCTAAAATTATAATATAGGCCTAAAGTATCAACCTGTCGGGGAGGTGCATCATATGCAGCCCGCCATTATACAAGCGTGGGAGATCGGCTGCTTCCACATAATCTTTTCCATCCCGGATCAATGGCTGACCATCGTTTGCTGGCTGATGCTGCCGGCAGGCTGCGGCATCCAGCTATTGCTCGGCCGCTCGCACCGCCGCTGGGTACGCTGCTCACTCATCACCACCTTGCTGCTCTGCCTGATCCTGCTGGAGGTCTGCTGCCAGATCATCACCGGCTGGGATCTGATACTCTATATCGTTTCTTACTTTCTTTGTCTGTTGCTGTTCATCGGCGCACTGCTTGCCCTGCCTATCCGCCATCTGCTCCACAAACAGTAAGGACTCCGCTCGATTTTCACACCGGGCGGAGTCCTTTTTATTTTGTGTAAACCTATAGAGTTCTGCGGCAAGCCTGCCAAACCTACAGCTGGCTCAAAATAGCCTTTCGGCAGCGCTCCACCTCAAAGACCACTTTCTCAATATCAATGGTGGGGTATTCACCGTTATGATAGAGGATACGCCCGTCTACCATCGTCAGCACCACATCAGAGCCCTGCGCCGCAAAGACGAGGTTATTCAGCATATCATAGCAGGGCTGCATATGCGGCTTGTCGATATCGACCAGCATCAGGTCAGCCTTCTTCCCGATCGCGATGGTACCACAATCCTCCCTGCCCTGCGCCACAGCACCGTTGACGGTAGCCGCCGCCAGTGCCTCACGCGGGGTGATAAGGGTGGGATCGTAATTGGCGCCCTTATGCAGCAGCGCCATCAGGCGCATTTCTTCCCACAGATTCAGGTTGTTATTGCTGGCAGCACCGTCAGTACCCAGTGCCACATTGACGCCGGCCCTGATAAGTGCAGGCACCGGCGCGATACCGCTGGCCAGCTTCAGATTGCTGACAGGATTGTGCGCCACCGTCACACCGCGCTCGGCCATAATACGCATATCATCGTCCTCTACCCAGACGGCGTGCGCCACTGTGGTCGGCCGCGCAAAAACACCCAACGAATCGAAATACGCCGCCGGGGTCAACCCGTCGTGACGCTGTTTACATTCCTCGTGCTCGCTTTTGGTCTCGGAAAGGTGCAGGTGCATATTCAGCCGGTATTCCTCAGCCAGATCACGCATCAGCTCGATGCGATCCTGCGGCGTGGTGTATTCGGCGTGGACAAAGCTGTCAATGCGGATACGCCCCTCATCACGGCCGTGCCACTCGCGCAGCACATCGTGCGCCCCCACAAAGGGCAGCTCGCCCTCCTGATCTGCACCTACCGGCGCCATCAGCGACACGTTGATACGGCAGCCGCTGTCATCCGCCGCACGGCAGATCGGCCCGGGCCCCATATACATATCCGTGCAGGAGGTAGTGCCAAAGCGCAGCCCCTCGGCCAGACCCAGCATCGTCCCCCAATATACGGCATCGTCCGTCAGCTTGCCCTCAAAGGGGAAAATGCGGGTAAAAAGCCAATCCTGCAGGCTCAAATTCTCGCCGTAGCCGCGCAGCAGAGTCATAGTCAGATGGGTGTGCGTGTTGACAAAGCCCGGCAGCAGCAGCTTGCCGCGGCAATCGATCACACTGTCCATCTGCACCGGCGGAGCTTCGGCACCGATATAGACGATATTGCGCCCCGAAACACCGATACAGCCCTCGGCAACGGTAAATTCCGGTGTCAAATAGCGGGCATTCTTGAACAAAACAGACACAGCGAAAACCTCCCTCAGGCTCTGTCAAACGCCAGTGCGTGCCAGCCGTTGTCCTCGCGCTCGTCGATCAGCACGAAGCCATACGGCTGCAGTGCCGCCAGCACATCATCACGCCGCCCCCCGATAATGCCGGAGCATATCAGCCGCCCCTCACGCCGCAGCAGCTCGCCAAAAAGCGGACTCATAGCGATAATGACATCAGCCACGATATTCACTGTAATTATATCATAGCCATCACCGCCAAAACAAGCAGCGAGCCGGCCAAGCAGGGCTTCATCGCTCAAAATATCGCCGCAGCAGCTGTAATAGCGGTCAGCCCCAAAGCCGTTGGCGGCGGCATTCTCGGCAGCAGCGCGAGCCGAGTGTTCCTCGATATCCACCGCCGCAGCCTTATCAGCGCCCAGCAGCAAAGCCCCCACCGAGAGGATGCCGGTGCCGCAGCCGATATCCAGCAGGCGCGCCCCCTGCGGCTGCATTTTCTCCAGCAGTTCCAGACAGAGGCGTGTCGTCTGGTGCTGGCCTGTGCCAAAGCTGCCGCCCGGCTCGATCTTCAACACCAGCTCATCCGCCCCGGGCGCATAATCCTCCCAGGAGGGGCAGACCACCAGCCGAGAGCCGATTTTGAAAGGCTTGTAATACTGCTTCCAGTTATCCTCCCATTCTTCGGAGGAACGGCGGCGCACCTCCAGCCGCAGCTCGCCCCAATCGGCACTCTGCGGCTGTTCCTTCAGCTCGGGCAGCAGTCGGCGCAAAGCGTCAATGCAGCCCTGACCCTGGCTGTCATCCGCCAGATATATAGTGATCACGGCAGCCTCTGCCGCCGCCTGACGGCGCACACTGTCCGCCGCATAATCAAAAGGCGAATCCTCGTTCGCCAGATAAGCGTCCACTTCGTTGGGATCCTCGGTCTGCCAGCCGCTGATCCCCAGACGCAAAAGTTCGGCGGAAAGCATTTCCGCCCCCACCGAACTTGTGTATATTTTGGCTTCGATCCAGATCATAAGCATTTTCTCCAGATGATTTACTGTTTGCAGCTATCTCCGTTTTATTCCCCGGAAATCGTGTCTTTGATTTTGTTGAAAAAACCTTTCGGCTTCTCCTTGCCCTTATCCTTGCTCTTGGGCTTGTCGCTGCTGACAGTACCGGTATAGGTCTTGTCAAACTGGCGCAGCAGCTCTTTCTGCTCGGGTGTCAGATTGCGCGGTGTGGTAACACTGACCTTTACGTTCTGATCGCCCTTGCCGTAGCCGCGCAGCTTGGGGAAGCCCCGACCGCGCAGCCGGAAAGAAGTACCGCTTTGCGTGCCCTCCGGGATAGTCAGCTTTACTCTGCCGTCGAGAGTCTCGACCTCTACCTCGGCGCCGAGTGCTGCCTGCACCATAGTGATCGGCAAATCACACAGTATGTCATCACCGTTGCGGCGGAAGTACTTGTGCGGCTCCACCGTGACAAAGATGTAGAGATCGCCGGGCGGGCCGCCGTTGATGCCGCCTTCGCCCTCGCCGGACATCCTCAGGCGCGAATCATTATCCACACCGGCCGGGATGTTGACCTTGATCTTGCGCTGTTTGCGTACCCGCCCGGTGCCGGAGCAAGTCGGGCAGGGTGTCTCCACCACGCTGCCGCGCCCGCCGCAGTGCGGACAGGATTTCACAGTCTGGAATTGACCAAAGGGCGTCGTCTGGTTGATACGTACCTGACCACTGCCGCCACAATGCGAGCAGGTGACCCGCCCTGTGCCGGCTTTGGCGCCCGAACCGCCGCAATCGCTACAGGACTCGGATCTGGTCAGCGGTACTTCGCGGGTAGCACCCTTGGCCGCCTCCTCAAAGGATACCTTGATATCAATACGCAGGTCATCACCCTGGCGCGCCATATTCTGCTGACGCGCCCTGCCGCCGCCCTGCCCACCAAAGAACATATCAAAGATATCGCCGAAATCACCGTTAAAGCCACCGCCATAGCCGGCGCCGCCGCCAAAGCCCCCGTTTACGCCGTCCGCGCCAAATTGATCGTATCTGGCGCGTTTATCGGCGTTGGAGAGTACCTCGTAGGCTTCATTGATCTCTTTCATCTTTTCCTCGGCAGTTTTGCTGTCGGGGTTCAGATCGGGATGATACTTTTTGACCTGCTGTTTATAAGCTTTTTTGATCTCCTCGTCGGTCGCGTTTTTCGACACGCCGAGTGTCGCATAATAGTCCTTATTGCTCATGAAACCACCTTGTTGTTTCAGCTGTCAATCATTAGTTTTTGTCGTCATCAACGACCTTGTAATCAGCATCTACCACAGTATCATCGCCATCAGCAGCCTGACCTGCACCGGGCTGTGCCTGCTGCTCGGCCTGAGCCTGCTGATACAGCTTCTCGCTGACTTTATAGAAAGCCTGAGAGAGTGCCTCGGATTTGGCCTTGATGTTATCGGTGTCATCACCCTGCAGAGCCTCATTCAACTCGTTCTTGGCCTTTTCGATCTCGGCCTTCTCCTGCTCGGTTACTTTATCGCCCAGATCCTTCAGTGCCTTATCGGTCTGGTAGATCATAGCGTCAGCCTGATTGCGTGCCTCTACAGCAGCCTTGCGCTTCTCGTCCTCGGCCTTATACTGCTCGGCATCCTTTACCATACGATCGATCTCATCATCGCTGAAGCCGTTGTTGCCGGAGATGGTGATCTCCTGCTGCTTGCCGGTACCCAGATCCTTGGCGCTGACGTGTACGATGCCGTTGGCGTCGATATCAAAGCGAACCTCGATCTGCGGAATACCACGAGGAGCAGGCGCAATACCGGACAGGGTAAAGCGGCCCAGAGATTTGTTGTCGGCTGCCATCTGACGCTCGCCCTGCAGCACGTGTACCTCGACAGAGGGCTGATTGTCAGCCGCGGTGGAGAATACCTGTGCCTTGCCGGTCGGGATGGTGGTGTTGCGGTCAATGATCTTGGTGAAGACGCCGCCCAGAGTCTCGATACCCAGAGAAAGCGGGGTAACGTCGGCCAGTACCACATCTTTTACTTCTTTATTCAGAATACCGCCCTGAATAGCAGCACCCAGAGCTACGCACTCGTCAGGGTTGATGCCCTTGTGGGGGTCTTTGCCGATCAGGCGTTTGATAGCTTCCTGCACGGCGGGGATACGGGTAGAGCCGCCCACCAGCAGTACACGGTCGATATCGGTGGCTGCCAGACCTGCGTCAGAGAGTGCCTGACGGGTAGGAGCCATAGTTTTCTCCACCAGCTCGGCGGTCAGCTCGTCAAATTTAGCACGGGTCAGGGTGATATCCATATGCTTGGGGCCGTTCTGATCTGCGGTAATGAAAGGCAGATTGATGTTGGTGGTCAGCACGCCGGAAAGCTCGATTTTGGCTTTCTCTGCCGCCTCACGCAGACGCTGCATAGCCATTTTGTCTTTGGAGAGGTCAATGCCCTCGGCCTTTTTGAATTCAGCCAGCAGATACTCGATCACCTTGTTATCGAAATCATCGCCGCCCAGGAAGTTATTACCGGAGGTAGCCAGTACCTGGAAGATACCGTCGCCGATCTCCAGCAGCGAAACGTCGAAAGTACCGCCGCCCAGGTCGAATACCAGTACTTTCTGCTCATCCTCTTTATCCAGACCATAAGCCAGTGCAGCCGCAGTAGGCTCGTTGATGATACGCATTACATCCAGACCTGCGATCTTGCCTGCATCCTTAGTAGCCTGACGCTGTGCATCGGAGAAGTATGCAGGTACGGTGATAACAGCCTGCGATACGCTCTCGCCCAGATATGCCTCGGCATCCTCTTTCAGCTTGCGCAGCACGAAAGCCGAAATCTCCTGCGGGGTATATACCTTGCCCTCGATATTTACCTCGTATTTCTTGCCCATATGGCGTTTGATGGAAATAATCGTCTTGTCAGGATTAGTAACAGCCTGACGTTTGGCCACCTGACCTACCAGTCTCTCGCCGTTATTGGCAAAGCCCACCACAGAGGGGGTCGTGCGCGCACCCTCGGGATTGGGGATTACTACTGCCTCGCCGCCTTCCATTACAGCTACGCAGCTATTTGTCGTACCCAAGTCGATACCAATGATTTTACCCATAATGAATTTTCCTCCTCAAATTTCAGTCGCTATATAAATTTTGTAATTTTAATCTGTTTTATAATCCGGTCTTGATAATTTTATCCTGACTCGCGCAGTATCGATAATCCCAAGCCTTACTGCTTGATACCGACCTGCACCAACGCCACCCGCAGCAGCTTGCCGCCCAGACGATAGCCGGCCTGTATCTCGGCCGTGATTTTGCCGTTCTGCCCGTCATCCTCCACCGGCAGCTGGGCGATGGCCTCGTGCCACTTGGGATCAAATTCCTCGCCTACAGTCGGGATGCGCTCCACACCCTTGGCCTGCATCAGCTCGGCCAACTGGCGGGCGATCATCTCCACACCGGTCAGATGTCCCTCATCCATACCGGATTTCTTGAGAGCATCCAGAGCCCGACCAAAGTTATCGATCACCGGCAGCAGGTCACTGCAGAAATTTGCCGTGATGTTCTGGCTCCATTCTTCTTTCTCCGTCCGTGTGCGGCGGCGGAAGTTATCAAAATCCGCCTGCAGACGCAGCATCTGGCCGTCCAGAGCCTCTTTCTGCTGCTCCAGCGCCCGGTATGCCGCTGCCAGCTTGGCCAGCGCCTCCTCCGGGGTCAGTTCCTCGGCCTCGTCAGCGCCAGCAGCTTCCTGCTCCACCTCAGGCTCGTTATGCAGATCATTCTGCTCTTCGTTATTCATAGCTTCTTTCTTCTGATCTTCGTTTTCCAAACCCGTCACCTCAATTCGACATCTCGATCGTCATTTTATGTTCAATATACAGAGTTGCCTGTTTGCATTACTTAATACTATTGATCCGCTTTGATCCATCACTCACTCTATCACTAAATTTGCGGCCTCCCTGCCGCTCTGCCTTATTCACTATCCCTGGCGTTTGCCGGTGCTGCCCTCGATTTTATTGCCTACCTCGCGGCTCACCTGCTCCACCAGTGCGATCACCTTGGGATACGGCATTCTGGTCGGCCCCAATACACCGATGCGTCCGATCATCTCGCCGTTCACATAATATGGCGCTGTCACCATACTGCAGGCCGACATTCCCTGGCGGTTCAGCTCGTTGCCGATATACACGACGGTACCCTGACGCTGCTGGGATGCCAACAGCAGCAGATCCTTTACCACCTCATTGGCCTCCAGTGCGCTGAAAAGCTCCCGCACGGTATCGACATCCTGGAATTCCGGCTGTTTCAGCAGATTCAGCGTGCCCTGTATCAACAGGTCGTTTTTGTGATGGGCTCCGCTATCCAGCACCAGATCCTGCAGCATAGCCAATGCCTGACGCAATGCCGATTGCTGCTGCAGCAGATGCCGTGTGATCTCGGAAAGCAGCGCACCGCCGACCTCCGATAAAGAGCGACCCAGCAGCCTATCCTGCAGGATAAGCTCGGCCTCAGCCAGCTCGGCGTCCGAGAAATCCACCGCCAGATTCAATACCTTGTTGTGGATTTTGCCGTCATCGGTTATCAGTATCACCAGGAACTGATTTTCCTGCAGACGCACCAGCTTCAACCTCTCCAGCACTGTCCCCGGGGCTTTGGTACGCATCAGCATAGTGGTATAATTCGTCATCCGCGAAAGCAGCCGGCAGCTCTGCTGAAAAAGCTGTTCTGCCTCGGCCTCACACGATGCGAAAAACTCACCCACCGCCTGCTGTTCTTCATCCGAGAGCAGTTTTTCCTCCGGCTCGATAAGATGATCGACGTAATACCGATAGCCCTTATCAGAGGGGATACGCCCGGCCGAGGTATGCGGCTGGCAGATAAAGCCCATTTCCTCCAGATCAGACATCTCGTTGCGGATAGTGGCGGGAGAAACGCCCAGGTCATATTTCTTGGCGATAGT
>JAFQHB010000083.1 GCA_017398165.1 Bacillota bacterium | reverse complement strand
TTTTTCACCTCCAGAATTTTTCTGCTCATCCTACCCGGTACTGCCGGACAGGACTCACAGTAATAAATGTTTTTTTATATAAGAAAAGCTGAGAACAGCTTTTTCCTACCGAAAGTCATTTCTGCCGTCCGCAGACAGCAGGATACCGGGCACCCCTCTAAGAGATATTAACGAACGCCGCCCGGAATTACAAAAATTACATATCCATAGCATTATAATACGCTATCCATATAATACCATCAATCACGAATTTTAGCAATACAAAATTTAGAATTTTTTTGGAAATATTCTTCGTCGGATAATACATATAGTAGCAAAGCCGACTCACAAAATTTATCCCAAAAATTCCTTGACTCTTACTGCTAAATGAGCTAAAATAATGTGTACCCTGTTTATGCGCCTGTAGCTCAGTGGATAGAGCGTCGGCCTCCGGAGCCGAAAGCGTAGGTTCGATTCCTATCAGGCGTACCATTTCGGCAGATTCTGCAGCAGCTTATTGCTGGCAGATCTGCCGTTTTTTTTTGCGTTTTTTCCGCACAAATCCACAGCATAACAGCCGGTGCACCAAAACTTCCCTCCTATAATAATACTTTTAATGCCGAAAGTCAAGGCAAACTCGCAATTACCAATATTATCCGCCAACATTCGCCAACATTCCCCCAATATCGCCATTACTGCCACAGCAAACTTTCTCCTCATCTTCCCCGCACGCACGCACCGATAAGCACCCCCGGCAAGGCCGGAGAACAGATGATCCCAATCAACGGGCGCGGCATTACCCAAATCCTCCAATCTTGTTAAAACCATCATTATGTGTTATAATTAGACTATACTAAAACTATACTAACGGCAGAGCCGGCGCATACATCAAATCAACATCCCGAATTCTCACAAGCGCGCCGATCTGCGAATAACACAAGCTACCACATCTACCTGCCCCCACAGGCAAGAAAGCAGAGGTAACTACTATGAAAATATCCTTTCTCGGCGCTGCCGGCACCGTTACCGGCTCATGCCTCCTGCTGGAGCATAACAATACCCGCTTCCTGCTTGATTGCGGTATGTTCCAGGGTAATAAAAAACTCAAGGAAAACAACTACGCCGACTTTCCTTTCAACCCGGCGGATATCAGCTTCGTGCTGCTCTCACACGCCCATATCGATCACAGCGGATTGCTGCCCAAGCTGGTGCGCCTTGGCTTCCGCGGGCCCATCTACACCACCTCGGCCTCGGCCGATCTTGCGTCGGTAATGCTGCCCGATTCGGCACATATCCAGGAAACTGAGGTCGAGCGCAAAAACCGCAAGGGAGCGCGCTCCGGCCAACCTGCCATCACCCCCATCTACCAGATGCAGGATGCCTACGATACCGTGCAGCTGCTGCACAGCCGCGAATACGGCCGCACATTCTCCCCCGCACCCGGCATCAGCGTCACCTTTTACGATGCCGGACACATCCTCGGCTCGGCTATGCTGATGCTGGAATATATCGAGGGCGGCACCGCCAAAAAGCTGCTCTTTACCGGCGATATCGGCCGCTACGACGCAGCCATCGTCAACAATCCCACCACCATTCCGCAGGCCGATTACATCATTATGGAGACTACCTACGGCAACCGCCTGCACCACGATGACGGTGTCTCGCCGGAGCAAAAGCAGCAATTCCTGGCCGCCACCATCAACGATACATTCAATCGCGGCGGCAACGTCATCATTCCGGCTTTCGCCGTCGATCGCTGCCAGGATCTCCTGCTGGAGCTGAACGTACTGCTGGAGGAAGGTCTGGTCAAAAACTGCAAAATCTATGTCGACAGCCCACTGGCCGTCAAAGCCACCGCTATCTTCAACGATCATCCCGAGTACTTTGATCAGGAAACGCTGGCAATAATTCAAAAATACGGCCGCAGTCCCTTTGAGAACTCCAATATCGTCTTTTCGCAATCGGTGGAGGAATCCCAGCAGATCAACCAGATACCCAGCCGTGCCATCATCATCTCGGCCAGCGGTATGGCTGATGCCGGGCGCATCAAGCACCACCTGAAGCACAATCTCTGGCGGCCGGAAAGCACCGTCATATTCGCCGGTTATCAGGCCGAAGGCACACTGGGACGCCGTCTGATCGAAGGTGAAAAGCTGGTACGCATCCACGGTGAAGAAATCGAGGTCAAAGCCCGCATCATCGCACTGCGCGGCTATTCCGCCCACGCCGATTACAACGAGCTCTGCCGCTGGCTGGATGGCTTCACCTCCACCCCCACCAGGATATTCCTGACCCACGGTGAAGAAGCCGCACGCGAGAATTTTGCCGCTATCCTGCGCCAGCGCTACGGCATAGTGGCCGAGCTGCCCCGTCAGGGCGAGACTTTCGACCTCTCGCGGCCGACGCTCCGTCCTACTCTCGATATACCGCAGCCTGATACCTCGGCTATTGAGCCCAGTCTGCTCTTCCTCGATATCAACGACGCCCTTTCGCGTCTGGTACGCCGTGGCGATACCGCCAGCCTGCAGCAGATACACGATTATGTCCGCCGTCTTACCGGACAGGATAACTGATTACCACCATCTCAGAAAGGATTTTTATAGTATGAAGCTCTTTGCCAAACTGCTGGGGAGGCTGGTGTTCATCATCATCCTGCTCTCTATCGGTCTGACCCTATTCAGCCTGCTCACCGGCGACGCACCGACAATCACCGACATCAAAGGCGGTTACGGTCTGGTCAAGGAAAGCTCACGCTCTGCCTATATCGCCCACCGGGATACCCCCGATACCCCCGTTATTGACAGCATCGTCATCTCCTACGCCGTCAGCGGCAATATCATCGCCGTCAAGCAAGCCGCCGTCCCCGCCGAGGATGCCAAACCGGACTTCACTACATACACCTACTGGCTGCTCGATACCGCCACCGGCGAGGTTTTCGGCCCATTGGCCGATGAGGCTGCTTTCAACGAGCAAGGCTCACAACTTGACGCCGATAAATTTGACAAATGGCTGGGAACCTGATATATCATCAAAACATAAAAACCGTTCGCTTTAAGTCAGGCGAACGGTTTTTTGTATGCAAAATTTTTGGTGTTGCCAGCAGGTCGTGGGGATTTTAGAAGTTCCAAACTCAGGTTTTAACCCAGGTTTGAGTAAAACCCTCGCCCCGCACACACAGCGGCGGTCACGGTATCATACCACAAAAAAATGTACGACACCCGACCGCCGCTTATTATCGTATTTACAGCATTTTCAGATACTTCTCAAACATAATACCATCAGCCACCGCACCACCGGCCGCCGCTGTATCACGAGCCGCCAGATACACGAAGAAAGCGCTCTTCTCCAGTGCCTGCTGCATATCCATACCGGAGAGCAGATACCCGCACAGCGCCGCGGCAAAGACATCACCGGCACCGTTATAAAACGGCTGCACCACCGGCTCCT
>JAFQHB010000082.1 GCA_017398165.1 Bacillota bacterium | reverse complement strand
CAGCTCCTTTTGCAGCTCTTTCTGCCATTTTTCGATATAAAGCAACGCCTCTACCGGGCGCAGATTGCCGATATCCAGCCCGCGCAGCTCATCCAGCACCGGGCTGGCGGCAGCCTCTGCCCGTGTTTCCTCCTCCACAGGATGCAGGAAAGCCCCCATATCCGGTTTGGCGCCCTGCCCGGCCTCCAGCGCCTGCAGCAGCAGCTCCGCCCGGGTGATGACCTGCGGCGGCAGCCCCGCCAGCTTGGCCACGTGTACGCCGTAGCTGCGGTCAGTCCCGCCTTCTACTATCTTCCGCAGGAAGACGATGCTCCCCGCTTTCTCCCGCACTGCGACGGAGTAATTCCTGACCTGCGGATAAGAGGCCGCCAGTGCTATCAGCTCGTGGTAATGGGTGGCAAAAAGCGTCCGCGCCGAAAGCTCCGGCCGCATAATGTATTCCGCCACCGCCCAGGCGATGCTGAGGCCATCATAGGTGCTGGTGCCGCGCCCGATCTCATCCAAAATTATCAGACTGTCGCGGGTAGCGTTACGCAGAATATTGGAAGTCTCGCTCATCTCCACCATAAAGGTGCTTTGCCCGGCCGTCAGGTCATCGCTGGCGCCGATACGGGTAAAGATGCGATCCACCCGCCCGATATGCGCCGCCTCGGCCGGGATAAAGCTGCCCGCCCGCGCCATAATGACAGCCAGAGCCACCTGCCGCATCTAGGTTGATTTGCCAGCCATATTCGGCCCGGTTATCAGCGCGAAACGGTTTTGCCCACCCTGCATATCAGTATCATTGGCGATATAATTCTCCCGCCCGATAGCCAGCTCCACCACCGGATGGCGTGCCGCCGTCAGCTGCAGGCAATCGCTGTCATCTACCACCGGGCGGATATAAGAATTCTCATCCGCCAGCGTGGCCAGCCCGGCCAGACAATCCAGCCAGGCCACACAGCGCGCGGTCTTTTGGATGCGCGAGGTCCGGTGTACTATCTCCTCGCGCAGCCCGGCAAAAAGCTGCTGCTCCAACTGCTGCAGACGCTCATCCGCGCCCAGCAGCTTGCCCTCCAGCTCTTTCAGCTCCTGCGTGATGAATCGCTCGCAATTTACCAGCGTCTGCCGCCGCACATAATCCCCCGGCACCATATCCAGGCTGGATTTACGCACCTCGATAGAATAGCCAAAGACCTTGTTAAAGCAGATACGCAGCGTCTTGATGCCGGTGCGCTCACGCTCTGCGGCCTCCATCTGCAGCACCATATCCGCACCGTCCCGGCGGATGGCACGCAGCTCATCCACCTCGGCGCTGCAGCCGGGCTTAATGATCTTCTCCGGCTCTTTCTCCTTCTTGGCATAGAAAGGCGCCGGCTCGGCTGCTTCGTCAAAAAGCGTATCATCGATCAGACGGAAGGCGTCCTCCAGCATATCAAACTGCCGGTAAAGCTGCTTGAATACACTGCTCTCCAGCTGCAGCAATATCAGCTCGATATCCGGCAGCACGGCAAAGGAATGCTTCAGCGCCAGCAGGTCACGCGGCGCAGCGTTGCCGTAGACTACCCGGCCGATCAGCCGCTCGATATCCGCTATGTTCTTCATCGCATCCCGCAGCCCGGCGTGCAGCAGCGGCTTGGCCAGCAGTTCCTCGATGCCATCCAGCCGCAGATTGACGGCGGCACTATCCAGCAGCGGCTTTTCCAGCCATTTCCTCAGCAGGCGCGATCCCGGCGCGGTGCGGCACTTATCACAAACACCGAAAAGCGAGTCTTTCTTCCTGCCGCTGCGCATAGATGCCGTCAGCTCCAGATTGCGGCGGGTATTGGCGTCCAGCATCAGGTAATTATCAATGCTGTAGACCTGCAGCCGATTAATGTAGGCCAGCTCGCGCTTCTGCGTCGTCTGGCAAAAATACAGCAGAGCAGCGGCAGCCTGCACCGCCCCGTCCATACCGGACAGCCCCAGCGCCTCCAGCGAGGGCAACTCAAAATGCGTTAGCAGCAGCGTCTCGGCATTCTTACGCACGAATATCTCATCCTTGGCGGCGGTCAGCGCCACACTGCTGTTGGGATTCCAGACGTGATTCTGGAAATATGCGTCCTCCAGCAGCACCCGCGGCAATATGCACTCCCGCGGGTCGATAGCAGCCAGCTCGTCCCCGATGCGCCCCAGTGCGTCGGTGCTTTCCGCCTCTGCCGCAAAGAACTCACCGGTCGAGATATCCGCATAGGCCAGCCCATAGCCCGATGCCGTGGGAAAGACCGCCGCCAGATAATTAGCACCGTCCTCACGTATCAGGTTGCTGTCGATGACGGTACCCGGCGTGATCACCCGCACCACCTCACGCTTTACCAGCCCCTTGGCGGTTTTCGGGTCTTCCACCTGCTCGCATATCGCCACGTTAAAGCCCTGCTCGATCAGGCGGGCAATATATACGTCCGCCGCGTGATACGGCACACCGCACATCGGCGAGGCATTCTCATCCTTGGAGCGTGACGTCAGCGTGATATCCAGCGCCTTCGAGCCGATCAGCGCATCATCATCAAACATCTCATAAAAATCACCCATACGATAAAAAAGCAGACAATCCGGGTATTCCTGCTTGATCTGGTTGTATTGCTGCTGCATGGGGGTCAGATTTTTCTTGTTGGCGGCCACAGGCATCCTCCTGTAAGTATTATCAAGATTTATCGGAATTTTGTATTATCAGCCTGCCCGGGCATCCTCTACCCGCCGTACCGCCGCCGATATGGCAGTACGGCAAATAAAATCGCCGCAGGCATCTATGCAAAAAGCAAAAAATATATTAAAATATATTTGCAAAATGTATTTACATAACAGTATAAAATTCGGCAGAACATTTGATTTTCCTGCCTGCCCAAGAGGTGTTATATGAGCGCATCCGAAAAGAAAATAATGAAATACTTCCGCAAGGCCGTCACCGATTACGGTCTGCTGGATAATACCGAAGGCGTGATGGTCGGCCTTTCCGGCGGCAAGGACAGCCTGACTCTGCTGCTGATGATGAAGCTGTTTCTTACTTCTTCCAAATACAAATACCGCCTGGCCGCCGGGCATATCGATCTCGGCTTCGGCAGCGATACCGCCCCGCTGGAGGCTTTTTGCCGCCAACTCGACGTGCCGCTCTACATCGAGCATACCAATATCAGCCAGGTAGTCTTTGATTACCGCCAGGAACAATCGCCCTGCTCGCTCTGTGCCAATATGCGCCGCGGCGCGCTCAACAATCTGGCTGCCGATCAGGGCTATCCCAAAGTCGCCCTCGGCCACCATCTCGATGACGTAGCCGAGACAGTACTGCTGAATATGTGCTTCAACGGCCGGATGGCCTGTTTCAAGCCCAAGACGTGGCTATCCAACCGCGAAGTCACCGTCATCCGCCCGCTGGTCTATGTGGATGAGCGCGCCATCAGCACCTACACCCGCCAGCAGGCGCTGCCTGTCATTGACAGCTGCTGCCCGGCCAATACCCACACCAAACGTCAGGATATGAAAGAAGCCCTGCATAATATCGAGGCCTTCGCACCTGCCGCCAAACGCCGCATACTATCCGCCCTGCAGGCACAGCCGGATAGCGGCTGGCAGCCCATCCCGCGCGAAGAACGCATGGCTGCCGAAAAAGCCGCCGAGGGGGTGGTACTATGATATTGGTCAGCCGCTGTCTGACAGGTGCCAAATGCCGCTATAACGGCCGTGGCAAACCGAATCAGGCCATTATCGACTTCCTGCGGGATCTGCAGGAGGGTGTGGATTACCTGCTGATCTGCCCGGAGTGTGCTGGACGGCTGCCCATCCCCCGCCCACCGGGCGAGATCACCGGCGGCGATGCAGCCGCCGTATGGCAGGGCACTGCCCGGGTACGAAACGCTGCCGGCGATGATTATACCGCCGCTTTCCTGCACGGCGCACAGGATGCCTGCCAAAAAGCCCAAAAGCACCACGCCGCAGCAGCCCTGCTGAAGGACAAAAGCCCCTCCTGCGGCGTACATCTGGTACACGACGGCAGCTTTGACGGCAGCACCATACCCGGCTATGGTGTCACGGCGCTGGCACTGCACCGTCTGGGGCTTACTCTGTTCAGCGAGGATGACCTGCCCGCACTGGCCGAATTCCTGCATCACCCGAATCAGGACTTATAAACTACCCAAGATCAGACAGTACCCCAAACGCACCGGACTGTCTGATTTTTATTATCCGGGCTGTATTTTCCGTATTAAATGCCCCCGAATTTAATAGCATAAAATATTAAATACCCAACCAAATATTAAATACCCCAAATAAAACGCAAAAAAATCCCGCCAGCCGTATAGACTGACGGGATTTTAGCTGTGGAGCCACAGACCGGAGTTGAACCGGTGACCTCATCCTTACCAAGGATGCGCTCTACCTACTGAGCTACTGCGGCACAACTGCCGTGATTGTTATTATACAACCACGGCTTCGATTTGTCAATATAATTTTGTAAATTTTTTGTTGAAAATTTTTGGTAGTTTTTCCATCCCTTATCCTGCGCTCAAAAAATCTCCAGCGCCACCGGGCAATGATCGCTGCCCATAACCTCCGGCAGGATATAAGCGGCCTTTATTTCATCACGCAGCTTCTCGGATACCAAAAAGTAATCAATGCGCCACCCGGCATTATTCTGCCGCGCCCGGAAGCGATACGACCACCAGGAATACGCCCCCACCGCATCCGGGTGCAAAAAGCGGAAGCTATCAATAAAACCGGCTGTCAGCAACTCACCAAACTTACCGCGCTCCTCGTCCGAGAATCCCGCGCTGCCGCGGTTGGTCTTGGGGTTTTTCAAATCTATCTCCTGATGCGCCACATTCAGATCGCCGCAAATAATGACCGGCTTTTCCGCATCCAGACGACAGACATAATCGCGAAAGTCATCCTCCCAGCGCATACGGTAATCCAGCCGCGCCAGCCCATCCTGTGCATTGGGCACATACACGTTCACCAGCCAAAAACGCTCAAACTCCAGCGATACCGCCCTGCCCTCGTGATCGTGCTCATCAATACCCAGCCCGTATACCGCACGCAGCGGCTGTTGGCGGCTGAACACCAGCGTACCGCTGTAGCCCTTGCGCTCGGCACTGTTCCAGAATTGCTGATAACCGGGCAGCTCGATCTCGGCCTGGCCGGGCTGCATTTTCGTCTCCTGCAGCGATATCAGATCAGCACCGCTTGCCGCGGCAAAATCATAAAACCCTTTATTGATACAGGCACGCAGCCCGTTGACATTCCAGGACAAAAGCAGCATAAACCAAATACCTACCTAATCATAAAATCATTTACAGAGCAAATTATTACATAATTTTCATCGAAACGTATGTTAATTATAGCACAGATTGGAGTATAATAAAAGCAGTATCAACATAACAGGACAAAATATCACCGCACCTGAGTGTGCATACACCAAAGGAGTATAAAATGAATAACGACAGCATAAACACCGATATCGAAAAGCAGCTCGCCCTGATCACCGCCGGGCAGGCCGACCGCGCCGAAGCCGCCCTGCTGGAGATGATAGCCATTCCATCTTATCAGGGCGAGGCCGCACCCGGGGCACCTTTTGGCGCCGAGCCGGCACGGGCACTGGCCAAAGCCGCCGATCTGGCGGAGGCGCTGGGACTGACCGTCACCCGCACCGATCATTACATCACCGCCGATCTTGGCGACGGCACCTCGCCGGATACCGTAGGCGTGCTGTGCCACGCCGACGTAGTGCCTTTCGGCGACGGCTGGCATTTCTCCCCTACCGGGGAGATGACCGCAGAGCGCATCTACGGCCGCGGCGCGCTGGATGATAAAGGCCCGCTGGTGGCCTCGCTCTTCGCACTGGCTGCTATCAAAGAGCTGAAATTGCCGCTGACCCGCCCGGTACGCATCATCATCGGCGCCAACGAGGAAAGCGGCAGCCGCTGTATGCAAAAATACGTTGCCGAAGCCAGCATCCCGGCGTTTGGCTTCTCACCCGATGCCAATTTCCCGGTGATCTACGCCGAAAAGGGCATCGCCCTGATGCAGGCAGCCGCAGATATTACCCCCGGCAAGCTGATCCGGCTGAACGCCGGCACAGTCGTCAATGCCGTCCCCGGCAAGGCCGAAGCCGTACTGCGCGGCGTTCCCGCCGATGCTGTCAACGAGATCATCAGCGGCTGCTCCGCCAAAATCACGGCCGAAGCACTGCCCACCGGCGATACCAAGCTGACAGTTATCGGCAAGGCCGCCCACGGCTCTCAGCCGGAAAAAGGCGCCAATGCTGCGGCTCTGCTGCTGGCGATTCTGGCCGCACTGCCGCTGGATGAGGCCGAAAGCCGGCTGATCCGCAATATCTCCCAGCTTTTCGGCAGCGATTACCACGGTATTGCCGCCGGTATCGCCGCCACCGATGATATCTCCGGCAAGCTGACGCTGAATCTGGGCAAAGTTGACTGGGCAGACGGCCGCTGCACACTGGCGCTGGATATGCGCTACCCCGTCACCGCCGCTTTTGAGGATATATACCAGCAGCTTGCTGCCATTACCGCCGACAACGGCCTTACCCTCTCAATAGACGAGCACAAAGCACCGCTCTACGTCCCGCGTGACAGCGAGCCCGTCACCACCCTGCTGCAGCTCTACCGCGAATACCAACCCGATGCCGAGGCACTGGCCATCGGCGGCGGTACCTATTGCCGCTCCTTCGCCAATTTCGTCGCCTTCGGCCCGCTGCGCCGCGACACTGCCGACCTGATGCACCAGGCCGATGAATATATCACGCGCGAGGATTTTGGCTTTCTGCGGCAGATATACGCCCAGGCTATCTGGCGGCTGGCCGGCAAATAACCGCCATTATTTGTCGATACTAAAAAAATGCCAACCCCTTTTTTATACCACAGATTTATGATATAATATATTGTACGGTGCTTTATATTTGTAATATGAAGCAGTTTATGCCCAGTTCATCATAAAACACTATAATGCGAATATATTATGATGGGTCGCGGCATAGCACCCGGGCGGCACGGCTGACAACCGGCCGCCATCGCCCCAAAACAAGTTTGCACACCAGAAAGGATATTAAAATGCAGGTTGCCTTTTTCCTCACCCCAAAGTCGGCAACAGCCTATTTGCTGGATAGCTTCACTCTGCGTCAGGCTTTGGAGAAAATGGAATACCATCATTATTCTGCCATGCCGGTGGTAGATGCCGACGGACGCTATCAATACACGCTGCTGCTGAATGATTGTCTGCGAATATTCAAAAACAATCCGCATATGACCTTCGCCGATGCCGAGAAGATCGCCCTGCGCGATATCGAACGCCGCTCCCATATGGATCCTGTCAATATTTCAGCTACTATGACTGATCTTTTGGATAAAACTCTGGAGCAGAATTTCATCCCGGTGGTGGATGATCAGGGCATTTATATCGGCGTTGTCCGCCGCCGTGCCATCATCGAATACTGTATGCCGCTGCTGCTGGATCTCCGCGGCAAGGCTATGGGCACACCTACAGCGCAGCCCACTACATAAATAAAGTAACCCGAAGCCCCCTGCCCACCCCTGGTACAGGGGGCTTTTTCCTGCTCTCGCCCGGCCCAATACCTGCTAATAAGAAATTTTTTCAAAATTTTTCTGTAAAGGGCTTGTCAAAAGTCACAATTTATATTATAATGATTAAGCTGACTTTGTTAAAGTAACAGCCGATAATAATACGGAGTGGTATCGAAGTGGTCATAACGAGCACGACTGGAAATCGTGTTGCCGTGATGAGCGGCACGCGGGTTCGAATCCCGCCCACTCCGCCATTAGAAAGAAGTTTCAT
>JAFQHB010000081.1 GCA_017398165.1 Bacillota bacterium | reverse complement strand
TATTATTGCAGAATTTTCACAAAGTCTTGTATCAGCGCCCCTGTTATGGGGCGCTGTGTTTGGAGTTTTGCTGTTGCTGTGCTGTCGGCTGCACTTGTGCTGGACTCTTGATAACGGCACAGACGGCCGTATAGAGCTGCGCTGGCGGCCGGTGCTGTGGAGCCGCCGCAGTGTGTGCCTGTGGGCGCGCCGCTGGGATGCCGATGGCGGTGCGGATATTATCGGCAAATTGCGTCTGGCCGCCCGCAAAATACGTCAGCTGCGCCAATGCAGGACGGTGTGGTGCTTTATCCGATTGCACCGTGTGGACGTGCGGGTGGCGGTGCCGGGAGATCCGGCTTTGAGTGCGCCGCTTGGCGGTATGCTGTGGCTGGGGCTTGGCTGCCTGACGGCGTTTGCCGATAGCCGTACTGCCGGCCAAACGGTGAGCCGATGCAGCGTCTATCTGTCCGGGGAGGGCGGCTGGCGTATTCGGGCCTTGGTGGAGTTAGACGTGCGGCCGGTATTGCTGCCCCTGGTATTATGGCGGCTGCGTCCTCTGTGGCGTACTGCCGATTGTCGGCATCGGACGGCGCATAAAATATCGCGGTGCGAGTCATAATAACGCCAAAAGCCATTATTGCGATATATGACGTGATAAATTGGTGCGATATTTGAGGTGAGGCAGATGTCCGGTGAAAAGAATATTGAGAGCCTGCTGGGCACGGCTATGGAAAAGCTGAGCGGTATGGTGCAGGTAAATACCGTGGTGGGCGAGCCGATAGCGGCAGGTGCGGTAACGATAGTGCCGATATCCCGGGTCAGCCTGGGGTTTGTGGCAGGCGGCGGCGAATACGGTACGGATAAGGCGGATGATCCGGCCTTTGGCGGCGGCTCGGGCGGCGGTATGTCGGTCAGTCCGATGGGATTCCTGACGTGCAGCGGTCAACAGGTGCGCTATATCCCGGTACACGGCCAGGAGCCGCTGGACAAGCTGGTGGATATGACGCCGGCATTATTGGAGAAAGTCGAAAATGCTTTGAAAAAGGATAAGCCTGTTCAATGAAATTACAAAAAGCTGGGAAAGTGCAAAAAAACAAAGCTGGCAAATTCAGTAAATGGCTGGCGCTGTGGGTGATGATTGTGGTGCTGCTCGCGACCTCTCTGGTGGCGTGGGCGGCGCCATCGGCCCCGCCGGTTACATCGGCTGCCGCGGTGGTGGTGATGGAACAAAGCAGCGGCAGGGTATTACATAGCAGCAATATGAATGCCGAACTGTATCCCGCCAGCACCACCAAGATTATGACGGCGCTGCTGACGCTGGAAAATATGGAGCTGGATGATAAGATCACATTGCCGGATGATTTCATCAATGTGGGTGAGACCAGCCTGGGGCTGGAGCCCGGCGCACGGCAGACTGTGGAAGAATTGTTGATGGCGATGATGCTGCGCTCGGCCAATGATGCGGCGCAGGCGCTGGCTATCGGTGTGGCCGGTTCGGTGGAGGCTTTTGCCGATATGATGAATGAAAAAGCCGCCGAGCTGGGTATGAAACATTCGCATTTCGTCAATCCGCACGGTCTGCATAATTCCGGGCATTATTCCTCGGCGTACGATCTGGCCATTGTAGCCCGGGCCGCGCTGGAGCATGAGGAGTTTCGCCGTATTATTACCACCGAGAGCTTTACCGTCAAAAAGGTCAACGGCGAGGAGGATTTCCGCGTCGGCAACCGTAACGGTCTGCTTGCGCGGTATCAGTACGCTGACGGCATCAAGACCGGCTATACCCGTCAGGCCGGTAATTGTTTTGTCAGCAGTGCGACCAGGAATGGTATGCAGCTGATCGCGGTGGTGCTGAACAGCTCGGATATTTATGCAGATGCCGAGGCACTGCTGGAGTGGGGCTTTGCCAATTACAGCCCGACTATGCTGGTGGACGCCAACACCGTACAGGGCGAGGTAACGGTATTGAACGGCGGGCGTGACAGTATTGACGTGCTGACGGAAAAGCCGCTCTATGCTATCGCGGAGGCGGGTAAGGCCGTCAACGTGCAGCCGGTGATCGACCTGCCGGCATCGGTGGCGGCGCCGGTGCATCGCGGCGAGGTGATCGGCTCGATATCCTATACCGATGATAACGGCTATACATACAGCACCAATCTGCTGGCGGCACGTGATGTTGGTCGCTATACGCTGCGGCTGGTGGTGCGGCAGGCCTTCCAGAGTGTCTGGCAGGTATTCGTAGTGCCTTTTACATCCTGATATTAAAAGCAAACTCCCTGATTCTGCGATACGGATACGCAGCATCAGGGAGTTTTTTATGTGGTACGAACGGAGTCTATCAATCCATACGGGGCAGTTTGGCGAAGGAGGCAGCCAGTTCCTCATCGGTGGGGACGTAGTCTGTCATCTGGCCGTTGTGGAATTTCTCGTAGGCGACCATATCGAAGTAGCCGGTGCCGGTGAGTCCGAAGAGGATAGTTTTTTCTTCGCCGGTCTCTTTGCACTTCATTGCTTCATCAATGGCGACACGGATAGCGTGCGAGCTTTCCGGTGCGGGCAGTATGCCCTCTACACGGGCGAACTGCTCGGCAGCCTCGAACACTGCTATCTGCGGTACGGCTACTGCTTCCATCAGACCGTCGGCGTAGAGCTGCGAGAGGGTGGAGCTCATACCGTGATAGCGCAGGCCTCCGGCGTGGTTGGCCGAGGGGATGAAGTCGCTGCCCAGCGTATACATCTTGGCCAGCGGACAGACCATACCGGTGTCGCAGAAATCGTAGGCATAGCGGCCGCGGGTGAAGCTGGGGCAGGAGGCCGGCTCGACCGCGATGAAGCGGTAATCAGCTTCGCCGCGCAACTTCTCGCCCATAAAGGGAGCGATCAGGCCGCCGAGGTTGGAGCCGCCGCCGGCACAGCCGATGATAACGTCCGGCTTGATGTCGTATTTATCCATCGCGATTTTGGTCTCCAGACCAATGATGGACTGGTGCAGCAGCACCTGGTTGAGGACGCTGCCCAGCACATAGCGGTAGCCATCGCTGGTCACGGCTTTTTCAACGGCCTCGGAGATGGCGCAGCCCAGACTGCCGGTAGTGCCGGGGTGTTCGGCCAGAATTTTGCGACCGACCTTGGTCTCCAGAGAGGGGGAGGGGGTGACGGATGCGCCGTAGGTGC
>JAFQHB010000080.1 GCA_017398165.1 Bacillota bacterium | reverse complement strand
TGCTGTCGTGGATGATATAATTCTCAGGGTAATAGCTGCCGGGGTCGGCCTGTTTGGCGGCTTCGGCGCCGGCAGTGTTATCATTCAGCGTGATGGTGATGCCGCTGCCGGTCACCGGCGTCTGGCCGGAGAGCAGCTGGATCTGTGCCAGCTCCTGCTGCAGGCGGGCGATGTACTCATCGGTATTGAGGTTGGCGTTGGTCTGGCCGGAAAGCTCGCTGCGCAGTGCCTCGATATCGCCCTCCAGAGCGAGGGTCTCGGCTTCCAGCTCGTTGATGACATTGACGAGCGTCTGATTCTCGTTATCGGCATTGATCTTGGCGTTGATCGACCACGCACGAAACCAGATGCTGACGGCGATACCTGTCAGCAGCAATATCAGTGATATACTGAGGACATGACGGTTTTTCTCAAGAAAATTGGACATATCTTATTGGCTCCCAAGTATCCGAATTGATAATAGATAATTATACTATATAAAATGGCAAAGTGCTATATCAATTATATAAAAAAAGACCGGGCACCGAGAAAAAATATCACAGATTTTGCGAGGGAAATTTAGATATTTCTTTTTTGATACAGGATTTAGCGGTATCGGCGTAGAATAAAATCTAAATCCCCGGCAGAAGCATAATAATAAGGGGCATATGGGTGCGGTTTATCGGCTGTTATCCGTGTGATAAGTGTAATGATCGCTTTAGGGGGCGGTAAGATTTGTTGAATGGGTTGTTTCATGGCTATACTATCGTTACCACCATCACAACTGTGCTGGATATATGCATTGTGGCGGCGCTGTTTTATTATCTCTTCATTATGATACAGGGAACGCGCGCCGTGCAGCTCATCAAGGGTCTGGTGATCCTGATTCTGGCGGTGAGTGTGAGCAGTGCTATCGGTTTATCAACGCTGGGCTGGATATTGAATCAGCTCTGGGCGGTCATCTTCGTCGCGCTGGCAGTTATTTTCCAGCCGGAGCTGCGCCGTACGCTGGAGCAGATCGGTCGCAGCCGTATCTACATAAACCCGTTTGAGAGCAGCCATAGTGATATGAACAAGGTTTATGACGCGGTGGTGCGGGCTGCCATCGAGGAATCCAAGCATAAAGTCGGTATGCTGGTGGTGCTGGAGCGCGAGATCGGCCTGAATGATTACGTGGAATCCGGCATCAAGATGGATTGTCTGGTATCCGATCAGGCTTTGATCAATATTTTCGTTTATAATACGCCGCTGCATGACGGTGCGGCGATCATCCGTGGTGACAGGATACTGGCGGCGGCCTGCTTCCTGCCGCTTTCGGATAATCCGAATCTGCTTTCTTCTTATGGTACACGGCATCGTGCCGGTATCGGTCTTTCGGAGGTATCGGATGCGCTGGTCGTTATTGTATCGGAGGAGACAGGTACAATATCGGTAGCCAAGGATGGGCGTATTTACAGCCATCTGGAGGAAAAAACGCTGCGTCAGCATATCGAGCAGCATTTTGGTGGCGGCGCCAATCAGGTGCAGGCACGTTTCCGTTTGAAAAGAGGTGGCCGTGATGCATAGCTCCTGGAAGCTCCCCAAGGATATCAAATGGGGATATCTCATTCTGTCTCTGGCTTTATCTGTTGTCTTGTGGTTTTACGTCACGGTGCAGGATAATCCGGTGGTCGAGCAGCTTTTTGACGTGCCGGTGGATTATACCAATCTGGCTGAAGGTATGGCTATCAATGACAAGGTAGAGACTGTAAAGGTGCGTATATCCGGTAATGCCAATATTATGGAGGATATTGCGGCATCTGATATCAATGTGTATGCAGATCTCTCAGGTCTGGATTTGGGCAGCCATACCGTGCGGCTGAAGGTTGAATTGCCCAGCGGTGTGCAGTTGATATCGATAAATCATAATGATGTGCTGCTGATAATCGAGCGTCTGGAACAAAGCCAGCGCCCGGTAGAGGTATACTGGGGCAGCGCTGATGCGGCAGAAGGCTATACCGTGCTGGATCCGGTGCTGATGCCGGAGGCGGTGACGCTGTCGGGTGCAGCGGATAAGCTGGTGCTGGTGGATAAGGTCTACGTCAATA